>CAYLUV010000006.1:0-32916 GCA_964386955.1 uncultured Lachnospiraceae bacterium | reverse complement strand
CCTCATGACGAAAGAGCTGGTATTGTCCTCCACTCATAGGCAAAAGACGCTTATTGGCGGCTCGAATAATTCCATCAAATCCCGCCATCTGCACATAAGTTTCAAAAGAAGTTCTATTTTTACCGGAAGTACGACCATTGAGCAAGTTTGCCAGATTGGAAAGCCTTCCCACTTCCTCCATCTTCTTTCCTGCTTTCTGACTTCTATCTAGAATTTGGTACAAAATCTCTTGATTACGCATATGACGATGTCTCCAATGATTCAGCTGTTCCAATGCCTTCTTTTCCGCTTCCTTTGCAGAAATTGCTTCTGCCTTGGCACTTTCCTCATCAAGACGCACCTTTCCCTCTATATCTTTTAAGGCAAGTTTCTGGTTTGCTTCGTTGACGGCAACCTGCTGCCAGTACCTTTTTCCTTCCTGTTCGCTCTTTTCTATCAAGGTCTTATCCACAAGAAAAGAAAAGAAATCCTGTTCCGACTGAAAACCTTGCTCATTTCTGACACTCTCATAGCCTTCCTTCTTGGATATAAGAAGTTTTTCTTGTGCCTCTGCCTGTTCATTTCTATTTTTTAACTTTTCCTCTGCGGCAGATAAGGCTTCTCTAGCTTTGTTTCTCTTATCCAAAGCCAAATCAATCGCCTGCAGCATAGACTGGGCATCCCTCTCCAAAGTTTCCCTTGCCTCTCTCGCCTTAGGGTAACTGTCATAAGAAAGCTCTTGCAGTTCCTTCCATTGACCATAAATCTGGGAATAGGCATCTCGAATTTTGTCTAATTCTGTTCGCTTTTCCTCCCATCTATTTTGGAGCTGCTCTAACTGCTCTTCTTCCTTTTGCACCTGAACTCGCAAGGAATCCAATTTCCGCTTCTGTGCTAAGAAAAACTGATATTGTCTCTTTGTCTCATCCCGCTGCCGCTGGAATTCTTGATAAAAGCTTTGAAAACATCTTTTCATCTCATCTAAAGAGTTCTCTACCAAAGAAACATTTCCCTGTAAAGCCTCCAAAATATCCTGTCGAAGTGCCTTTTGGTCCGCCTCATAGTGGGAATATAAAGAAACCACTTGATTGTAGGCATCGTTCTTTTGCTTTTCCGCCTGCTCCTGCTCCATACGAAGCTTCTTTAAACCTTCCTCACTGATAGACTGATCCAAAAGCTCCGCTTTCGCTGGATGATGGGTAGATCCGCATACCGGACAAGCCATCCCCTCTGTCAGTTTAGAGGCCAAAATTCCCGCTTGGGATTCCTCCAGTTTTTTCTCGTAAGCATGGTATCGGTACGTGCATTGATCATAACGCTCTCGTTTTGCTTCAAAATCACTCTTGGCATTCTTCCATGCAGCCTCCAGGCGATAAATCGCCGGAAGTTTCTCTTGATCAATGATGTGATAACGCTGCCATCTTTCTTCCAATTGCTCCCATCTTGTCTGATAAAGCACACACTGCTCCGGCACATCTTCCAAATTTTGTATCTGTTCTCTTTGATTGGAAAGGAGTTCTTTTTGCTGTTGCAGTTTCTCCTCCATCACGTTCTTCTCTTTTGTTCCCCGTTCATGATCAGACTTGTATGAAAGTAACTGCCCTTTCAAATCATCTCTCTTTTGATATTTCTCTTCTTGACTTTTCAACAAAAGAGCCTGTTCCTGCTTCTTCTTCGCGGATTCTCGATTGTTCTCTGCTGCCTTCCACTCATTTTGTGCACTCTCCAATCCAGTCACCGCTGCCTGTCTGCTGAATTTTGCCTGTTCCAAATCACGTGTCAACGCAAGCTGCTTCTTCTTCGCCTCCTGGAACCCATCAAAAAATGGTTTTACTTCATAGACCGCCCTCTTTTGCTGCTGCAGCACCTGCTCTGCCTCTTTCATCTCCCTTTTTCGGGCATCCAAAAGGGCTTTTTCCTTCGTAATCTCGTCGTAACGCTGAAATAACAGGTTATCCGCATGAATCAGTGTATATTTTCGTTCTTTTTCTTGGGTATCTTTTTGCAGCTGAGCCAATCTATCCTGTTGCTGGGCAATGGATTCTTCCTCTTCTAACAGTACCTTTTCCAATAGCCCCGTCTTCTGATCGATACGATAATGATTCTTATCCCCATAGCCATTCTTCTTTTCCTGGGAAATAGCTTCCCCATAAGCACTGCTTTCCTCATACTGTATCTCTGCAAAAAACTGATCGATGCTCTTGTATAAATCCGCCATATCCCCATAGGCTTTTTTATAACGTTGCTCCATCAAAAAGCCCATCTTTTTATAGCCCTCCGTGGCAAAGATTTTCTGCAAAATCTCCCCTCGCTTTTTAGAATCCGCATTGAGAACCTCGCGGAATTCTCCCTGGGCAATCATAGAAATCTGTTTAAACTGATCATAACTGATGCGAAGAATCGCTTCCACCGCTTCATTTACCTGTTTCACCCCCTCTATGGGTGTATCTGGCTCCCGATAAAGCACTGCTTTCGCCGGTTTATTTACAAAGCCCGTCCCTCTCTTCTTCGGCCGCTCATACTGAGGAGAACGAATAATCTGATATTCCCTGCCGCCATGAGAAAAAGAAAACTCCACCGAAGTCTCCTCCTGCTCACTGGCATAATCACTGCGAAGATTAGTCACTTCTCGGTCCAATCCACTGGTATTATGAAAAAGAGCAAAAGTAATGCCGTCAAAGATTGTAGTCTTTCCTGCACCAGTATCCCCGGTCACAAGGAAAAGTCCACCTTCTCCAAATCGGCGAAAATCAATCTCCACTGTGGACGCATATGGTCCAAACGCTGTCATTTTTAACTGTAAAGGTCTCATTCCGTCACCCCTGCTTCCCTGGCAACTTCTCTTATCAATGCCCACTCCTCTGGATCTGGCTCTCCACCGTTAATCAACTGATAAAAACCAGATACCAGCTCCTCAAAACTCTTTTCCTCAGTCTCAAGCAGACTCTCCTCGTCCCTGATTGCCCGAGTGGAAGAATTATCATAATCCAATTTCATGGTATAAGGATATACTTCCTGTATTCTTGCCATCGCATCATACTGTATCTCCTCATCCGTCAATGTGACATAAATATAATCCTCTGTATCTTCCGCATGTTCCAATAAATCCTTTAATTTCCCTTTTAACATTCTCACCTCTCGCAAAGGCTTTAGAAAATTAAGTTTTACCTCTATCTTTCCTTTCTCACAGAGCGTAATCACCGGAACAGTCTTCGGCATATCCAATTCCTTCTTATTCAGGGAGTATTTTAAGGGTGAGCCCGCATAACGGCAGGTCTCCCGTTCCACCGCCTGGGCACTGTGAATATGCCCCATCGCCACATAATCAAAATCATCAAAACAATCAGCACTAATCTTATCAATGGTACCTACATTTGCCACCGCACTTTCAGAACCGGATAACTCTGGCTCTCTCTCTCGTCCCGTCACAAACTGATGCACCAAAATCACATTTCGTTCTTCTTTTCTAAGATGACATTGGGAAATCGCCGCCCGAAAAGCACTGTCATATGTGCTGGTATCTGCCTCAGGAAAAAAATGTGCCACACGAGAAGCCTTCACATAGGGCATCATCCAAATATGCACTGGACCGAAATCATCTTCCAAATCCATACAAGGAATCTCTCCGTCATACCGACCAGCAATATAAATCCCATTTTCACGAAAAAGACGACTTCCATAATGCAAGCGTTCATCTGAATCATGATTCCCACTAATGACAAAAACCTTTTTCCCCATATCTGCTAGCTCTGTCAAAAAGGAATCCAGAAGTTTCACCGCCTCCTCGCTAGGTACGGAACGATCATAAACATCCCCTGCCATCAAAACAGCATCGATATCCTCCTGTCTAATCATGTCTAAAATCTGTTCTAAAATATATCTTTGATCTTCTATCATACTAAATTCGTAGACACTTTTTCCCAAATGAAGATCACCCAAATGGATTAATTTCATCGCGATATCCTCTCAATCATCTTTATTAGCAAAAGGCAAAAAAACATCCCCGTCACAGCACCTGTACTATCCAACAAAACATCTGTAAATCTTCCTGCTCGTCCATCTACAAATAGTTGAATCGTCTCATCGATTGAAGCCGCCGCCATACAGTACAGTACTACGCACTTCCACCTTTCTCTCTTAGCACTTGCATGGAACGCAGAAAAAGTCAACACACCTAATACAAAATATTCTGTAAAATGAGCACATTTTCTCAACAGAAAATGTAAAAAATCTAAGGTCTCTACATTCAATCCCGCAAACCAATCCGCCATTCCCGGAAGAAACATTTCCACAAGCCACTGTCCCATGCCTTGACTCATACCACTGGACACATTCGCTGGCTGCAGAGAAAAAGAAAAAATAATAGCCGTCCAACAAAGCATCGCCAGCACAAAAAGAATCCTCTTAACTCTCGTATGCTGCATCATATTTTTTCTCCAAATCCACGCATCTTGCCATCTCTTATCATCTCATCCAATGCAATACACATCCGAAATTCTCCTTTCTCTTCCCTGTGCTGCTCGATATAATTCTGCAGTCTATATTTATCTTTACTATATTTTATCATCTTAAAGATATACTGTAAAGATGTTTTAAACTTACCACATCCCTATATATCTTACCGCCATTGGGATTCATCATTCTCAAAATACAGTCTCCACACCACAAAAGGGCAAAGAATTCCTTATTCCTTGCCCTCTTTCTCTATTTCTTCTTTAGTCAAAACAAAATCTCAATCCCTGCCAAAAATATCCCTGGTGTACACCTTATCAGCCACATCATTCAGGCAAGGTTCATAGCGATTTGCAATAATCGCATTAGAAATCTTCTTAAAGCGTTCCAAATCATTCACGATCTCGCTGCCAAAAAATGTCTCTCCATCCGTAAGTGTTGGTTCGTAGATTACCACTCGATCTCCTTTTGCTTTGATTCGCTTCATTACTCCCTGAATCGCTGATTGACGGAAATTATCAGAATCAGATTTCATAGTAAGACGGAAAATCCCCACCGTCACCTCTTTTTCTTTGCCTGGATCATAGGTATCATTAGCCTTATAGCCACCTGCAAGCTCCAGCACACGCTCTGCAATAAAATCCTTTCTGGTTCGATTGGATTCCACAATGGCTGTCATCATATTCTGGGGAACATCCTCATAATTGGCCAGAAGCTGTTTCGTATCCTTTGGAAGACAATAACCACCATAGCCAAAGGAGGGATTATTATAATGATTGCCGATGCGAGGATCCAGACAAACACCCTGAATAATCTGCCTCGTATCAAGACCCTTCATCTCCGCATAAGTATCCAACTCATTAAAATAAGAAACACGGAGAGCCAGATAAGTATTGGAAAAAAGTTTCACTGCCTCCGCTTCCGTAAATCCCATAATCAGAGTATCGATATTTTCTTTTAAAGCTCCTTCCTGCAGAAGGTCCGCAAATGTTCTCGCCGCTTCCAGAAGATGTTCACTATCCCGGTCTGTGCCAACAATAATTCTGCTAGGATAAAGGTTGTCATACAATGCCTTGGATTCCCGCAAAAATTCCGGACTAAAAAGGATATGGTCGGTATGATATTTTTCTCGGACCGCCACAGTAAATCCTACTGGAATCGTGGACTTAATCACCATCATGGCATCTGGATTGCATCGCATCACCTGCTGAATCACCGATTCCACCGCAGACGTATCAAAAAAATTCTTCTGACTGTCATAGTTCGTCGGTGCTGCAATCACAACAAAATCTGCATCCTTGTAAGCGGAATCTCCATCCAAAGTTGCCCTCAAAGAAAGTTCCTTCTCCGTAAGATATTTCTCAATATATTCATCCTGTATAGGAGATTTTCTTTGATTAATCATCTCCACCTTCTCCGGGATAATGTCAACGGCCGTCACCTGATTATGCTGCGCCAAAAGCACTGCAATGGACAGTCCCACGTATCCTGTTCCCGCAACTGCAATCTTTCTATTCATTGTACCTTTCCTTTATATCTCATTTAACAAATCATGTCTTATTTTTATCCATTTTTTGTTTTTCCTAAGCCACCACACCTGCAATCACACAGAACACAGCCAAACACACCACCGTCAAGATAGAACAAACTCCGGAAGTCAGCGTATACTCTTCCTCGTTCTTTCCAAATCCTGGTGTTAAGAAACTTGGCGGCAAGGTAAAATAGATCAGGATGGCTATTCTTGTCTCCATGTCTACGGATGGCAGGAAAGATAAGATACCTTCTATTATAATGCCAAATACCGCAAAGAGAGCAAAATGGAATGCACAGAGCTTTGCGATTTTTCCACGGCTTCCCTCTCCCAGGGAGAAGTTATAACCTACGGTAAATAAGATTACCGCACTGACTGGCTGCGCAATAAAGCCAGTGGTCTCCGTGATTACGCCACCGATTCCCACTGTATTCAGGAATGCAGCAGCTCCTGTAAGGTTCAGTGCCAATCCCAATATACTCATAAGAAGCAATGGAGACTGGAATACTTTCTTTACGATGGATGACACCGTTGGATTTTCTCCCACATCAGCGCCCAAGATAGCAATCACTGGAATAGCTACAAAGGCTTGGGTAATATCCAACACTCCCATGCGGTACGCCTGTTCCGCGCCAAAGAGGGCGATGAACAAGGGAATTCCAAGCATGCCGCTCTCCTGTGCGGAAAACAGCAACGGAATATTATAATAAGGAAGATTCTTTTTTCTTGCCTTGAAAGACCAAAGCGCACTTGCCAGCAAAAATGGCAGCATCAATGCCATGGTTGTGACTGATTCCGCCCCTAGATTGGCTGTATAACAGGAATTAAACAGCACACACGGCAGTGCAAATTTGGTAACAAACTGCTGCAGTCCTCTGTTTTCTTCCTGAGACAGCATACTTTTTCTTTTCGCCAGTATTCCAAGAAATATAACCACAAATATTGGTACGACGATTTCCAAAACAGTTATGATCTTCTCCATCTTTTGTTCCTCCTCTATTCCTTCACTACATCTAAGGTCTCCATGCCGTAGTAGTGAAATAGCTTTATTGCTTCCGCTCCGATTCGTTCTCCCGGCACTACGATAGGGATTGCCGGTGGACAGGATACTGCCGGTACCCGGCAAATTCTTCCCTGTGCTTCCTCCACTGTCACTTCCTCAAAATCTTCGAACATGGCTTCCCGAATGGACATCACCTGTTCTGCTTTTGCCAATGGCAGTGATTTTTTTGGCTGATAAGCCATAGGACATATTCCCATGGCTCTCACCAGATGTTCCAAATCTTTCTGATCATTTTCCGGTGTTACCATAAATACCAGATAATCCGGATCTGCGTATTCGCATTCGATTCCTCGGAAACAGTTTGTTCGCAGTTCTTCCGCTTTTTCCTCGCTGGAAAATCCTTTTGGCATCTCTATGGTGATTTTTAAGGGATCTGCCTTAGAAAGACGCCATCCCTTCTCTTCCAATGCTTTTTTGCATCGTCCTACTTCCTCTATGGTCTTTTCTAATCTTTCCCGGTATCCCTGAGATAAGTACTGATTGCAGTGATCCAAGGATGCCAGAATCAGATAAGATGGACTGGTGGAACCAAAGAGTGCCATGGCATATTTTGCCTGTTTGGTAAAGCAATCTGGTGCATTCTTTCCTATATGAAGATAGGCTCCTCCTGTGAGAACCGGAAGGGTTTTGTGGGCTGAATCACAGCAGATATCTGCTCCCGCTTCCAGCGGATGAAGGTATTCCTGGTTTTGAATAAAATGCAAATATGCTCCATGAGCGTTATCTACCGCCAATACAGTGCCGTATCGATGACACACTTCTGCAATGGCCTTTATGTCACACTGACCGCCCAGATAGTCAGGACTGGTGACATAAACTCCCGCCACCGTGTCCTCCTGCTCCTTCAGTGCCTCTTCCACCTGCCAAGGAGTAATCTTACAGCTACAAATGGAATCTGCTTTCTCCTCCGGCCAGAGCCACTGAATATCAAAATCTAATAAAGTAGCTGCGAAAACAAATGCCTTATGGACATTTCTCGCAGCAATAATCTTCGGTCTTTTCGTTATGTTGTTGTAGGAAGTGTCCCCCTTCGTCGCCACAGCTTGGGCTATCTCTTTCCCTCTCTGACGGTAATGCACCAACATCAGATAGAGCATTCCCCGGATACACTGGCTGGAACCTTCTGTAGAGTATAGAGTGCGTCGGGAGCCAAAAAGCTCCGTCGCATTCTTCTCACTCTCTTCTATGATTCCTTCTGCCTCATAGAGGGCATCTGCCCCCTTTACTTCCGTAATGTCGTAAGGTTCAAATCCCAGGAAGGATCTACCCTTATGTCCCGGCATATGAAGGCGTGTCACTCCGCTATCTTTATATTGATGAATAAAATCAAGAATCGGTGTCTTCATTCTTATTTCTCTGCATCCTCTGCGGCTTTAATCATGATGGCACATTCCATACGTTTCTTGAAAAGCTCACATCCTGGCTTATACACACCGCGAATGGAACCGCTGGCATGGAAGGCATTGGCTGCACAGCCACCAGAACACCAAAGTTTTGCCCAGCAATCCTTACATTCTTCTCTGGAGTATGCGTTGCAGGCTCTAAAGTCTTCTCTTACTGCATCGTTGGTTACGCCGTTCCAAATGTCTCCCAGCTTGTATTCTTCCTCTCCTACAAACTGATGACATGGATAGAGGTCACCCCAAGGGGTTACCGCCATATATTCGGTTCCGGAACCACAGCCGGAGATTCGTTTGTATACGCATGGGCCCTCTGTCAGGTCTAACATATAATGGTAAAAAGTGAATCCTCTTCCCTCTTTTTTGCGTTTGATCATCTCTTTGGCAAGGATTTCGTACTGTTCTTTTACAATCTCGATATCTTCTGGTGTCAATGCAGCTGGATCATCCGGCGCAGAAACAACTGGTTCCATACTAAGTTCTGTAAAACCAAGGTCTGCCATATGGAAAATGTCCTTTGTAAAGTCAGGGTTTGCATGGGTAAATGTTCCGCGCATGTAGTATCCCTGTCCTCCTCTGGCATCTACTAATTTCTTGAATTTTGGTACGATTTTGTCATAGCTTCCATGTCCTGCATAGTCCACGCGAGTAAGGTCATGAATTTCTTTTCTTCCATCTAAGCTCAGTACTACGTTGCTACACTCTTTGTTGGCAAATTCAATCACATCGTCATCGATGAGCATACCGTTGGTGGTAAGGGTAAAACGGAAGTTCTTGTTGTGAATCTTCTCCTGCTCTCTGGCGTAAGCCACCAGCTCTTTTACCACATCCCAGTTCATCAGCGGTTCGCCACCGAAGAAGTCCACTTCCAGATTTCTTCTGGTGCCGGAGTTCTCAATCAGGAAATCCAATGCTCTCTTTCCTACTTCCAGACTCATAATAGCTCTGTCACCATGGTATTTTCCCTGACTGGCGAAACAATAAGAACAATTTAAGTTACATGTGTGGGCTACATGAAGGCACAATGCCTTGATTACGTTACCGGAACGAGCCTTAAATACCCCTGCTTTGTCTTCGAATGTATCTTCGGAATAGAGTTTTCCTGCCTTTTCCAGCCCAGCGATATCTTCCATACAAAGTTTTAACTCTTCCTCTGTCACATCTTCGCGATGTCCGTATTTTGCCATCAATTCTTTGATGATCTCTTCCTCTGTTTTCTCCTTATACATGGCGATCAAATCATACGCCACCTCATCCACCACGTGGATAGAACCGGAACAAGTGTCCAGCACAATATTATAGCCGTTTAATTTATACTGATGTACCATCTTGATACTAATCCTCCGTCTCTTTTTCTATGGAATGTCATCTTGACACCTTTGATCTGTATGCATGACTCTTATCTACACCTATACACAAAAATACTGCCATTCCTATTAAAATGAATGGCAGCATTTTTATGTGCTTCATGCAACTTATTTGTCGTTGTTTTCACATGCCTGGTTTGCAACACCACAGCTAGTTTTGCAAGCAGACTGGCAAGATGTCTGGCATTCGCCACAGCCGCCGTTTTTTGCACTTTCACATAAGTCACGTGTTTCAAGAGTTTTGATTCTTTCCATGCTTACATCTCTCCATTTTCATTATTTTCTATGTAAAGTTAGCACTGAACATAGTTCTAATATAGAATATCATAGGGAGATGGTTTCGTCAAGGATTAGAAAAAAGCCGCCGGATTTCTTCCGACGGCGTTTCTTCCTTATTTAACATCTTTCTTATCATCGATTTCTTTCAAAGAACCGGTGACTACTTTTGTCATGGCAAAGAGTGCCAGCGCATTCGGAATTACCATAAGATAGTTGAAGGCATCTGTCAGTTCCCACACCAAATCGTTGGACATCAGTGTACCGAAGAAAATGAATACCAGCGCGATCACTGTGTAGATGGTTGTGCTAACCTTTGCCTTTTTCTCTCCAAAGAGATATACCACATTGATCTTGCCAAACATATTCCAGCTAAGAATAGTAGAAAAGGCAAAGAAGAAAAGACAAATGGCTACGAACATGGCACCAATTTTTGCACCAAACACCATACCGAAAGCTGTCTGTGCAAGATTTGCTTTTGTCAATGTGGTGGAAGCTGCTGCCGCACCACACGCAAGGAGCGGACCATCTGCAGTGTAAAGTGTGGAGATGACAACCAAAGCGTTTAAAGTAAGTACTACAAAAGTATCAATAAATACACCTGCCATGGCTACGATTCCCTGCTCATGAGGATGTGATACCTGTGCCTGTGCATGGGCATGTGGTGTAGAACCCATACCAGCTTCGTTGGAGAAAAGTCCTCTTTTCGCGCCTTGGCTGATGGCGGATTTTAATGCGGAACCGAAAGCACCACCAATGATTGCCTGTGGCTGGAATGCATATTTGAAAATCATAGCGAAAGTGGATGGAATGTACTGAATACGACAGATCAGTACCAGTAAACCGCCGGCTAAGAATACAGCCGCCATAAGAGGTACTAATTTCTCACATACTGCTGCCAAACGCTGTACACCGCCAAGGAAAATAAAAGCACAGATAACAACTAATACAACACCTGCGATCCATGCTGGAATACCAAAGGCTGTCTCCATAGTGGAACCGATGGAGTTGGACTGCACCATACATCCCATAAATCCAAGGGCAAAAATGATTGCTACTGCAAAGAAACCTGCCAGGAATCGTCCAAATCCTCCCTGAAATGCTTCTTTTATGTAATAAACAGGGCCACCGTGGATGCTGCCATCTTTGTGGATTACACGAGTTTTCTGTGCCAACGTTGCCTCTGCGTAGATGGTTGCCATACCGAGGAAGGCAATGACCCACATCCAGAAAATAGCACCAGGACCACCTGTTAAGATTGCTCCGGAAGCACCTACGATGTTACCAGTACCAACCTGAGCTGCAATGGCTGTTGCCAGAGCCTGAAATGAACTCATACCGTTTTCGTGTTTGTCCCCTTTTAGAGACAAGCTGCCAAATACCTTCTTCATACCTGCGCCAAAATAGCGAATCTGTACAAATCTGGTCTTTACTGTATACCAAAGTCCCACTCCTACCAGCAGGAATACTAATATGTAACTGGATAAATAGTTGTTCATATTTACCACGAACGGGTAAAGTGCTGTTTCGATTGACTGTAACATGTTTGTTCTCCCTTCATTTGTAAAAATGTACAAAAAAACGGAACAGATGATAATCAGCTGCTCCGTAGAAAACATGTTAATGACTGTGTCAATCACCTGTGGCTAACCAATCACAGGGATATGTACATACATTACTCCGTCCTTTTACCTGAGAGATTCGGCAGATTCTCTGCCTTGCACCTTCGGTACCCAACTGAATGGGGTTCTCCAGAGCTACATCCATTCCTAGTCCCTATCCGCTCACGGACGCCTGAGAGTTTCACTCCTTCGGCAGGCTTACGCCATTCTCCTAAGAATTTCATCTGTCACTATTTAGTTGACTACCTCAGCATAGCACCAGAGCTATCCTTTGTCAACCCGTTTTTTGTATATTGATTTGAAAGACAGTTCAGCCATGGTGGAAAATAGTTACTGATTTTTATGGCTGAACTGTGATTTTGCTCCCGGCCGAAGCCGGAATTGAAAAGGGATTATTATATTGGAACTGATTACAATATCATAAAAATGAGCTTATAATCGGTTAACACACATTGAATTTCGTTGGCTATACTAATGCTGCACCCAATGCTTCACATTCTGTGAGAACATCGTCATCTGGTGCGCCACAGCAGATCACATAATCTGCTGCCATGGATGTGCCACAGGATTCGCAAGTCTCTTCCCAGTTTCTCATCCATTCGCCATCGCCCCATCCGTAGGAGCCGAATAATACTAATTTCTTTCCATTTAATTTGCCTTCACAGGACTCAAACATAGGAGCAAATTCCATCTCCTCCAGCTCTTCTGCACCCATGGAAGGACATCCAAAGGCGATACCATCATAGGCATCTACCATAGAGGCATCAAATTCTGCCGCTGTCATCATCTCGGCCTCTGCACCTTTTGCTTTGGCGCCCTGTAAGACAGAAGCTGCCATTGTCTCTGTATTTCCTGTACCACTCCAGTATACTACTGCTACTTTACTCATTGTTTTTTCCTACCTTTCTTTCTATATATCAACCGGCTACTGCAAGTCGGTCAATGGACACGCCTTTGGCAAGCTGCTTGGAATAGGCGTTGGTACATTTTTCATAACGCGCAAAGGTATCTCTGGCTTTCTGCTCATCGCCGTACACCTTCCAACATCCCACACATTTGCAATTTCTTGCACCATTTTCTATAAAACCGCAGACATCCTCCGGTGGATAGCCCAAAAAGAGCCCAATCTCATGAGGAAATTCACCACATTCCACCAGTCGCTTCATCAACTTACTGATGCAACGCTCCGGAACGCTGATCTCATATCCCCGTTCCTCCAAAATCTGTCTTGCTGTTTGTTCCTTTAAATCTTCTGACAGCTTTGCAATGCGATAAAAATAAATCAAAGCTGTTCCATCTTTATATTTTAAGGGAATCACTCGGATTCCTTTCTCTTTTAACAAACTATTCCAAAATCTCATTGTCTGACACATATCTTTCTTGTTCTGATATGGACAGGTAAACATACTTCCTGTCTTCATCCCCGCAAGGGTGGGGGAACAATGTTTGATAATCGCTGTCTCCGTCATAGCTTTCTTCTCCTCTTGGTTAGTTATACCTAACCCATAGTGACAATTTTAGGAGTTAGTCATTTCTAACTCCTTTTATAGAATACTTGATTGACGTGTATTTGTCAACTGCTATTTTATATTTTTTTGTACACTTTTTGATAAAGCAAATCCCGCATATGACAAAATGCTTCCTCATCCAACCCATTGCCGCTGGTCATAAGAAGCAACGGAATCTCATTTCTCCCCTCAGACATGGCAGGCTGTGTGTAATCATATTCGTTCAGATGGAACCCATTTCTCTCATAAAAGCCAATGCGTCGTCTGGCAAGGTCATTGTCTGGAAGCTCCACCTCCAGGCAGATTGGTTTTTGTAACGTCTCGATCAAACTCTGAAGAAATCTTCCACCGATGCCACCGTTTCGACAATCTGGATTCACTGCCAGATGCTCCAAAAATGCCACTTCCTCCAAATCCCAGATGGCTGCAAAGGCTATGATGGTTCCGTCCTCTTGCAATACACCGTAGAGCTGATAAGGTTCCTCCCCAAACAGTGCCCTCTGCTCTTCCTTCTTTCGGTATTCATCCAAGGGGAAACTGGCCTCCATAATGGAAAATACTCGCTCAAATGCTTCCATTCCTAACTTTGTTATCATGTTATTCTTCCTTTTCCTTCGTATTGTTATGTCCTCCCATTCTAGCCTATTAGTCTGCTTTTTTCAACACAAATCCTTCTAATCTATACAACTCTGTTCGGTGCATTGAATTCTTACAACTTTGTTTCATTTCCATATTTACTTGCTTCACTAAAAAAAGAATGTTAAACTGTAAACCAATGAAAATTTTGAAGGGAGCGTCACATGAAGAAATTACTAGATCGCATGACCAATATATTACCTCTTTATGGAATTTTTCCGCTTCTGTTTTCTTTAGGATTTAACTGTCTTGTTTATATGGGATCGAGACTATTTACCAGCCAATGGCACCACTACAATATTGAGACGGCACTGGATTTAAAAATCCCCTTTCTGCCAGAATTTCTCATTATTTATTTTGGGTGCTATCTTTTTTGGGTTGTGAACTATATTTTGATTGCCAGACAGGAACGGGAACAGGTTTATCGTTTTTTTACGGGAGATTTTTTGTCAAGATGTGTCTGTCTTGCCTTTTATCTTCTCTTCCCTACCACCAACACCAGACCCCTTCTCGCTGGAAACGGCTTTTGGGAACAGGCCGCTGGAATCCTCTACACCATTGATGCGCCGGATAACCTGCTGCCTTCCATTCACTGTCTCGTCAGTTGGTTTTGTTACCTGGGCATTCGGGGAAGAAAGAATATCCCCCTTTGGTATCAACGATTTTCCATGTTTTTTGCCATTCTGGTCTTCGCTTCCACCCTGTTTACCAAACAGCATGTTGTAGTGGATGTGGTCGCAGGCCTTTTGTTGGCGGAACTTTGCTTTTATATAGGAAGAAAAACCAACCTTTATCGATATTATGCTGCCATTGCAAATCGCATGGAGGGATTCTTTTTTCAAATCAATAAAAAATAAAGGAGAGAGATGAAATATGATAGGATTTTACGATTACACCGTAATTGTTACATACATAAGTTTGATATCTTCCATCCTTGGCATGTGCTTTGCCATCGATGACAAGTTGCCTTTGGCTGTTTTTTGCCTGGCATTTTCCGGCTTATGTGACATGTTTGATGGGAAGATTGCCCGCACTAAGAAAAACCGTACCGAGGATGAGAAGGCCTTTGGTATTCAGATTGATTCCCTGTGCGACATTGTGTGCTTTGGCATTTTCCCTGTGATTCTTGGCTACAAACTGGGCATGAATAAGCCTTACAGCTTTGTGATTTTGGCATTTTATGCTTTGGCCGGACTGATTCGACTGGCTTATTTTAATGTTATGGAGGCAAAGAGACAAAAAGAGACCTCCGAGAACCGCAAATATTATCAAGGACTTCCCATCACTTCCATGTCTGTGATTTTCCCTCTTCTGTTCGTGGCTTCCGTAGTTTTTCCAGGATTTCACCATTTCGTGGCATGTCTTCATTTTGCTATGTTGTTGGTAGGATTCCTCTTTATCTTTGATTTCCGATTCCGCAAGCCAACTAACCGAGAATTAGTGGCACTGGTGACTCTGGTGGCCATTGCAGTATTTTTTGTACTATTTTATAAGGAAGGTTGGTGGAAACACCGCCATATCCTTCGAAAATTGAGGGGGGCTATCTTTTGAGATTTCACGTAATACACAGACATACTAAGGGTTCTGGTTCCTCCCGTTTAACCGCAGACCGACAGGGCCATCTTACCAAAAATGATTCCCTGCAGGATCGTTTTCTGGAAAAGATGTATAGTTCTCCTCTTGGTAGATGTCTTTTGAAACCCCTGATACATCCTCTAGTTTCCCAGATTGGTGGCTGGTTTTTGGATACCCGCCTTTCTGCTTTGGCGGTTCCTTCCTTTATAAAAAAGCATCACATTGTTATGGAAGATTATCAGCCCAAAAACTATGGCTCCTACAATGATTTTTTTACAAGAAAGATTCGGGAAGGCCGACGGAAAATCGACCAGACGCCGACACACTTTATCAGTCCCTGCGACTGTCGTCTCAGTGTCTATCCCATCCATGAAAAATGTTTGGTTAAGATCAAACATACGCCTTATACTGTGACAGAACTTCTGAAAAATCCATCCCTTGCCAAACAGTACGAAGGTGGCTATCTTTGGGTATTTCGTCTCTGTGTGGATGACTACCACCGCTATATCTATGTAGATCAGGGAACAGAATCCAAACGAGTTTACATCCCGGGGGTATTTCACACGGTAAATCCAGTGGCAAATGATGTATATCCCATCTATAAGGAAAATACAAGAGAGTATTCCCTTCTAAAATCAGAACATTTTGGCACTGTCCTTATGATGGAAGTTGGTGCATTGATGGTGGGTAAGATTGTGAATCATCCTATGAAAAAGACTGTACAGCGCGGTGAGGAGAAGGGGCATTTCGCCTTCGGCGGTTCTACCATCATCCTCATGACGCAAAAAGGTACCGTTCACCCAGATAAGGATCTTTTATCCAACTCCAAGGAAGGGATTGAAACACGAGTTCTTATGGGCGAAAAGATTGGAGAAACATATTAAAAAATATTCCTTTTGGAACAGATAACAAAAAAAGAAGCATTCCTTTCACGGAACGCTTCTTTTTTGTTTTTAGTGTTCTTCTAACCAACGCATGGCAATGTAAGCATATACCACACTTCCCGGTGCCAATACAGCCTCATCGAATTTTACCTTTGGATGGTGCTGTGGGTAAGCATAGCCTTTGTCTGGATGACCAGCAGCAAGGGCAAGCATCAGGGATGGCACTTCCTGACTGACATAGGCAAAATCTTCGGAGCCGGAGGTTTTTGCCGCTTTTCCACCGCCGCTCATGGCAAGAAGTTCTGACTGAGAGAAGGCTCCCTGCTGTCCCAGCAATTCTTTTGTATAAGACATGATGGCTTTAGATAATGCTCCATCGTTGTCCAATACCGGACATCCATTGTAAAATTCCACTTCTGCCTCCGCCCGGAAGGTTACCGCCATGGCCTTGGCCACTTCTGTCATGCGGTCTTTTAAATATTTTCTTACTTCCTCGTCATAAGTACGGATGGAACCTGTCATCTCCACTGTATCTGGTATGATATTTGGTGCCATTCCGCCATGAATGGAACCGATGGTCAGTACCGCTTCCTCTCCCAAAGCCAGTTCTCTGGTCTGAATCTCCTGTAAGGCTGTGATTATATGTGCCGCCACTGGAATCGGATCTATCCCGGTGTTTGGCATGGAACCATGACATCCTTTTCCCTGAATCTTAATCTTGAAAAAGTCTGCCGCCGGCGCACTGACACCGCCATCGCAAAGAATCACAGTGCCCTCTGGAAATGGCATTCCCGCCATCACATGAATCATCATAGCCGCATCAACCTCAGGATTTTTCAAAACTCCCGCATCGATCATATCCTTCGCTCCCTGAAATACCTCTTCCGCTGGCTGAAACATCAATTTTACTGTGCCACAGATCTCATCCTCATGTTCCTTCAACAATTTGGCTGCCCCAAGCAACATGGTGGCATGCATGTCGTGACCACAGGCATGCATATTTCCGTTCTGACAAGAGAAATCCACATCCGCTTCCTCTCTCATAGGAAGCGCATCCATATCTCCGCGGATTAAAAATACTTTTCCCTCTTTTTTACCTCCTGCACAGACTACCACACCAGCCTTTCCGCAGTCCTTGGGTTCATATCCCATCTCCATCAGCTTTTTCTTCACATAGGATTTGGTCTCAGTCAGATTAAACTCTGTCTCCGCATGCTGATGAAGGTATCTTCTCATCTCTTTCAAATCATTCTCATATGATTTTGCTTCCTGCAATAATTGTTCTTTGTTCATCCTGTTGCCTCTTTTCTATTTCTTATTGCTTTTTTCCTTATTTTAACAGATATTGTATCACATTACCAGACGAATTTCCTCCTGTTTCTGTCTCCCTCTGACACATTTTTTATTTTATTTCTTCCACGCTATTGTTTGCAGATATTTTTTAAAATATGTTTGACTTTATTTTCCTTTTATGTTACACTGAACGCGATAAAACTAGTAATAGTTATTGTTTTTATTATCATTTTAAAGGAGGAACTTATTATGCCAGCATTTCCAAATCCATTTCCAGGAAACGTAGATCGTAAAATTTCCAATGCAGAGCTTATGCAGGCGCTCCGCGTTGACATTGCAGGAGAATTGGAGGCTATTTTCCTGTATGACGCTCATTATCATGCTACAGATGACCCTGTTGCAAAGGCAATCTTAGCAGATATCCGCGATGAAGAGAAGGTTCACGTTGGAGAACTGATGACTCTGATGCGCCATTTGGATCCAAAAGAGGCAGAATTATTCTTCGAAGGCGAAACAGAAGTGAATGAGATGTTAGAAGAACTCGGTATAGCGAAGAAAGAGGGCGAGATTGCTCCTGCTTCCGGTCCAACCGTGGGAAGTCTTGTGGAATAATCAAACATTCGATCATGATCTTTTGATTCCGCTATCACAGCGAGAAGGAGGAAATAATTATGGGATATTTAGGTAGAGAAGATGCCCCTATTTCTGCTGATTTATGGGCACAGATTGATTCTACAGTAATTGAGAATGCAAAACAGCACATGGTTTGTCGTCGTTTCTTAAATATTTATGGTCCACTGGGTGCAGGTGCATCTTACGTGGCAGTGGATTCCCCTGCTAAGACAGAGGAATACGGACACAATATGGCTCGTGTTACCGGCCGCAAGCTGGTAGAGCTTCCACAGTTATATCAGGATTTTGATATTCTTTGGAGAGATGTGGCAGAAGCAGATAAGACTGGTTTTCCGCTGGATCTTGCCGCTGCCGCTCACGCTGCACAAAAGAGTGCAAAACAGGAAGATGATCTCATCTTATTCGGTGACAAAGAACTTGGTGTAGAAGGTCTTATGAATGCTACAGGCGCTCACGTAATCAAACGTGGGGACTGGTCCACTGGGGAGGACGCTTACAAAGATGTGGCACATGCCATCGCTTACCTTTCCAGCAACAGCATGCTTGGCCGTTACGCTCTGGTTGTAAGCCCTGATGTCTATCTTGACTTACAGAGACTTCAGCCAAATGTTGGTCTCTTAGAGATTGACCGCATCAAAAAGCTGGTAAATGACCGCGTATATCCAGCCGGCACTTTCGGTCTTGGAAAAGCCGTTCTTGTCTGTGCAGAACCTCAGTACATGGATCTTGCCATCGGCATGGATCTGTCTGTGGGATATCTGGAACAGAAAGAGTTCAATCACTCTTTCCGCATCACAGAGACAGCTGCTCTTCGCATTAAAAATCCGAAAGCTATCGTTATTTTTGAGAAGAAATAAAAAAGTAAGCCATATTAGAGAGTTTCTCTTCTAATATGGCTTACTTTTTTGCAAATTTATTAACAAGGCTTTCCTTGCTAATCTAATTCTTAACAATAAATTGTACTAAAATCTGTACAATTTGTAGTCTCCGCCACTTTATTCATAGAAAATACTTGTTAAAAAAACTACTTTTCATAGAAAAATAACTATTCTTGAAAGAATTTTCCATTTCTTATACAATTAAAAGCAGTAACGGAAATGGAAATTGGGGTATTTTCCATAACGATTTTTTCCTTTGTTATTTGGATTTTTGAGGAAATGATCTGCCCCAAATACTTGAGTGAGGAGACTATACTTATGAGCAGACTTGAAATGAAAGTTCCAGATAAGTCCCAACTGGTTGTAGAGGATATTTACAAAGCTCTGGAACGTAGAATTGAATCCAGCCCTCCGGGCCTTTGTCCAGTAGATATTACACGTGCTTTTATTGAGATGTGCCACGCACAGACTTGTGGTAAATGTGTGCCATGCCGTATCGGCTTGTGGCAGTTAAAGAATATGTTGACCGATGTTTTGAATGGAACAGCTACCATGGATATTTTGGATGATTTGGAAGAGCTCGCCCTTTCCATCTCTGACGGCGCAGACTGTGCCATCGGCTACGAAGCCGCTCAGATGGTTTATCGCAGTGTAACCGGATGTCGAGAAGACTACGAAGAGCATATCAAAGAGGGCAAATGTATTTGCCAGTACAAACTTCCGGTTCCTTGTGTGGCTCAGTGTCCAGCTAAGGTAGATATTCCTGGCTATGTGGCATTGGTTGGGGAAGGACGTTATGCAGATGCCATTCGTCTCATTCGAAAGGACAATCCATTCCCTACCACCTGCGGATTTATCTGTGAACATCCATGTGAATCCCGCTGTCGCAGAAATCTTGTGGACGATGCCATCAACATCCGCGGTTTAAAACGTGTGGCTGCTGATTTTGCTGGTAAAGTGCCACCTCCACCATGCGCTCCTTCCACTGGAAAACGTGTGGCTGTCGTTGGCGGTGGTCCTGGTGGACTCAGTGCTGCTTATTATTTACAGTTGATGGGACATCAGACAACGGTATTTGAGATGCTTCCTAAACTGGGGGGTATGCTCCGCTATGGTATCCCGAACTATCGACTTCCAAAGGAACGTTTGGATGATGACATTGAAGCTATTTTAGAGACTGGCGTACAGGTAGAATACGGAAAACGCATCGGTAAGGATATGACGATTCAGAGCCTTCGTGAAGAGTATGATGCGGTTCTTATTACCATTGGTGCCAGCACAGATAAAAAACTTGGCATCGAAGGTGAAGATTCTGAGGGTGTAGTTTCCGCTGTTCAGTTCCTTCGTGACGTTGGAAAGAACCAAGGCATTGATCTTACGGATCAGGAAGTTGCTGTTATCGGCGGCGGAAACGTTTCCATGGATGCAGTTCGTACTGCCAAACGTCTGGGTGCTAAGAAAGTAAGTATTGTTTACCGACGCAGAGTAGCCGATATGACTGCTCTCCCATCTGAGATTGAAGGCGCCATTGCTGAGGGTATTGAAGTACAGACTCTTATGGCTCCATCCCGCATTGAGACCGACAAAGATGGTCATATCAGCGGCATTTATGTAACACCACAGATGATCAGCAAGATTCGTGACGGTCGTGCCAGTGTTCGCCCAACGGGAGAACCTGACGTACTGATTCCATGCCAGACTTTGATCGTCGCCATCGGACAGGACATCGAGTACCAACATTTTGAGGAATCCGGCGTTCCTGTACAGCGAGGCAAGATTTTAGTTGAAAAACACGGCGGCTTTGAAAATATTCCTGGTGTATTTGCCGGTGGTGACTGTGCATCCGGTCCTGCATCCGTAATTAAAGCCATCGCTGCAGCGAAGGTAGTTGCTGCCAATATCGACGAATATCTGGGCTATCATCACGAAATCAGTTGCGATGTTGTAATTCCAGAAGCTCGTTTAGATGACCGTCCGCCATGCGGCCGTGTCAATTTGACAGAGAGAGAAGCCGGAGAACGTGTATGCGATTTCGAGGCTTGCGAAAACTGTATGACCGAAGCAGAGGCAAAACAGGAAGCCAATCGATGTTTGCGCTGTGATCATTTCGGTTACGGAATCTTCAGAGGAGGGCGTGAGACATTATGGTAAAAATTACAATCGATCAACAACAGATAACAGTGCCGTCCGGCACTACCATTATGGAAGCCGCAAAAAGTATCGGTATTCCAATTCCAAAACTTTGCTATTTAAAGGGAATCAACGAAATTGCTGCCTGTCGTGTCTGTCTGGTAGAATTAGAAGGCATGGATCGTCTGATTACAGCCTGCAACAACCAGGTAAAGGACGGCATGGTGATTTACACCAACAGTCCAAAGGTTCGCGCTGCCAGACGTCACAATGTACAGCTCATTCTCTCACAGCATGACTGCAAATGTGCCACCTGCGTACGAAGCGGCAACTGTACACTGCAGACCTTAGCCAACGATTTGAATATTATTGATTATCCTTATAAAGAACGACTGGAAAATCATTCTTGGGACAAGAATTTCCCACTGATTCGTGATTCCAGAAAATGTATCAAATGTATGCGATGCATCCAAGTCTGTGACAAAATCCAGACATTAAATGTATGGGATGTTATCAGCACAGGTTCCCGTACGACCCTTGGCGTGCGAGGAAATAAAGACATCAAAGATATCGACTGCTCTTTATGTGGTCAATGTATCACCCACTGCCCTGTTGGCGCTCTTCGGGAGCGCGATGATACCGAAAAAGTGTGGGATGCAATTGCCGATCCAAAGAAAGTCGTTGTGGCTCAGGTTGCTCCTGCTGTTCGTGCCGCATGGGGAGAATCCCTTGGCATTCCAACAGAGGAAGCTACCGTTGGCAAGATTATCGATGCCCTGAAACGTCTAGGTATTGACTACGCCTTTGATACCGTATTTAGTGCAGACCTTACTATTATGGAAGAAGGTACTGAATTTTTAGAAAGATTTTCCAAAGGCGAATTAGACGAAAGACCAATGTTCACTTCCTGCTGTCCAGGCTGGATCCGTTTTATCAAATCCCAGTTCCCACATCTGGTACCACAGCTTTCCACCGCGAAATCTCCACAACAGATGTTTGGTACCGTGATGAAAACCTACTTTGCCCAGTCCATCGGCGTAGAACCAGAAAACATTTTCACCGTTTCTATTATGCCTTGTGTGGCGAAAAAAGGGGAAAGCAACATGGAACTCTACTACAAGGAGTATGCTGGACGAGACATCGATGTAGTTCTGACTACCAGAGAATTAACCCGCATGATCCGTTCTGCTCATATCAGCCCATCTACCTTAGTCAATCGGGAATGTGACCAGTTAATGAAGGAAGGTTCCGGTGCCGGCGTTATCTTCGGCGCTACCGGCGGTGTTATGGAAGCGGCACTTCGCTCCGCTCACTACCTTGTAACAGGGAAAAATCCTTACCCAGATGCCTTCAAGATTGTAAGAAGTCCTGGATTTGACACCGGTGTTGTGGAAGCAGAAGTTCAGATTGGAGAGCATACAGTACGTGCTGCTGTTGTCAGCGGTCTTGGCAATACAAGAAAGCTATTGGAGGCCATTGAACGAGGCGAAAAACACTATCACTTTGTTGAAGTTATGGCTTGCCCTGGCGGCTGTGTCGGTGGCGGCGGTCAGCCAATCCACGACGGAGAGGAACTGGCTCACAAACGTGGCGAGAATCTCTATTTCCTTGACAGCAAGGCGAAGATTCGCTTCTCCCACGAAAATGCCGATGTATTAAAGCTCTATGAAGACTTTATGGAGGCACCAAATTCCCATAAAGCACATATGCTGTTACATACAGACCACAATGCCTGGGAAATGCCAAAAAGAGAACGATAAATAGATAAAAACAAGGGGAGATACCTCAAACGGAAGGTATCTCCCCTAATTTTATTTTCTAAACAGTTTATCATTCTGTCGATTCATTGGCCTACTCAAAATCCTCCTCCAAAAGAATAATTCCATGTTTCCGCCCAGTGGGGGTTGTACCAAAAAACTTACCATAGGCTCTGGCAAAGGAGGCATAGCTTCCAAATCCGCACTGAAAACAGGCCTCTGTGGCGGGAACTCCCTTGGCGATCAAGTCTCTGGCAAATAAAAGCCGTCGTTCCGACAGATAGGTGTGTATGGTAGTTCCTGTCTCCTCCTTAAACCGTCGCATCATATGATAACGGCTTAGGAAAAAACGTTCCGCCAAATCGTCGATACGTATCTCCTCGGTAAGATGTGCATCCAAAAATCGGACAATCGCCAACATTCTCTGGCTCTTTGGCAGCATGGGTTCCGTTTTTTGCTGACTGTCACTTAGGAAATCCCGTCCAATCTCCACCAATATGCGAAGTAAGATGCTGTTGCTGACAATGGTTCTTCCGTAATCCATATTTTTCAGTACATTTTCCAGTTCTGACATCTTGGCAAACAAGTCCTGTCTGATTTCCTCTCGCGGTCGAAAAACATGGCCGGCACTCTCCTCAAAAATCTTTGTAAGATCACAGTCTGTGGTGGATTGTTCCCGCAAAAATTTCGGTGAAATATATAAAATTGCCCGCTCATATGGCACACCGCTCTCAAACTCGGGACGGTGTACGCAGTGATTTCCAATCAAAACAATATCCCCCGCCTTTAACAGATATCGTTTTCCTTCTATATAGTAACCACCCATACCAGACACAAGAAACAGGACTTTATAAAATTCATGATAATGGTAATCTGCATCGGCTCCCTGCACATCTTTCAAATGAAAAAGACGAAAATCCTCCAAGAGATATCCTTTGTTGTTGTATTTTTCTTTCATGCTGTCCTCCAAATAGCACTTTTTGCAGATATTATAGCATATTTTTCGTTTTTTTCTCAATAAGTGTCGCATAAAATATAAAAAGATATTAAAACATGATTTTGGAGGAAATTCTATGAAAAACGTAATGAAAAATTATGGCTTCATCATCTGCATGCTCGTGGGCATCATAGCTGGATGTATCGTAGGTGCTGTATGGCCAGGAGCAACAATGTTAGAGCCTTTAGGCACTATCTTTATTAACTTGATGTTCTGTATCGTAGTTCCGATGGTATTTTGTTCCATCGCTTCTGCCATTGCCAACATGGAAAGTGCAAAACGTGCTGGCAAGATTATGGGTGTTACTATCGCTACATTCTGCGTAACAGCTGCTTTTGCTGCTATTATTATGTATGTGATTGTTCGCGTTGTTCCAATCGTTAGCGGCACATACCAGGTAGTGGAAGGTGAGATTGGCGAGACTTTAGGTCTTGGTGAGATGATCGTAAACTTCTTTACAAAACCGGACTTTGTGGAACTGTTAAGCCGCAGAGCAATCCTTCCTTTGATCGTATTTGCTATTTTATTCGGCTTCGGCGTACAGCTTTCCGGCGGTCCTGAGACAAAAACAGCGCAGTTTTTAAAGGATATCACAGACTGTATCATGAACACCGTTAAGATCGTAACCTACTATGCACCAATCGGATTCTTCGGATTCTTTGCAAACTTAATTGCAACCTATGGTCCAGAATTGATCGGTGACTACAGCCGTACTTTGATCATCTACTATGCGATCTGCTTTATCTATATGTTTATCTCCTTCCCAATCTACGCAAGATTCGGTGGAGGAAAAGGTGCTGCTAAAGTGATGTTTAAGCATTTATTTAAACCGGCTGCAGTATCTTTTGGTACTTGTTCTAGTGTTGCTACCATTCCAACCAACATGGAAGTAGCCAAAGAAACTGGTATTTCTGAAGAAGTAACTAACATCGTGCTTCCACTGGGTGCAACCATGCATATGGACGGTTCCGCTATGTCTGCTATCATCAAAGTTGCTTTTATTTTTGGTATCTTTGGTCAGGACTTTACTACAGGAAGAGCCATCTTAGCTATTTTCATTGCCATCTTCTCTTCCGTTGCCATGTCCGGTATTCCTGGTGGCGGCGGCACTGGAGAATTGGTGCTTTGTACTATCTTCTTCCCAGATCAGCTTGCAGTGGCTTATCCAATTGCCCTTGCCCTTGGTAATCTCATTGACCCACCAGCAACGATGGTTAACTCCGCTGGAGACTACGTGGTAAGTTTTATTGTAGAACGTTTTGTAAACGGAAAAGATTGGTTACAGAAACAGATGACAACAACAGAAGAAACCGTTGCTTCCGAAGAAAAATAAGCAATTTACTTTAACATATTTCATTCATAACGAAAAAGCGATTCTGCCTTTATTTCTTGGCAGAATCGCTTTTTTATTACTCTTTTTGTACTTCTTAATTTTCCTGTACTTCTTGGTTATCTTGTACTTCTTGATTTTCCTGTGCCTCTTGTCTATTTTCTTCTTGACCTTCCTGTGCTTCCTGCACATCATCCTGCACTTCTCTTCGAAGACTGTCCATCCTAAAATCCAAATCTGCACTGAGAAGCGCACACTGTAACAGCTCCTCCTGCATCTTCTCTGTAAAATTCACATTCTTCTTATAACGAAGCTGGTGTTCTAAGGTTGCCCAAAAGTCCATGGCAATGGTACGAAGCTGTATCTCCACCTTCATCGTACGCTTTTCATGGGCTAAAAAGATCGGAATCTCCACAATCAAATGAAGACTTCGATAGCCATTTGGCTTAGGATTGGCAATGTAATCCTTTTTGCGGATTAATGTGACATCATCCTGACTGAGCAACGCCCTTGCCAGTACATAGACATCCTCTTGGAAAGAGCACACCACTCTCACTCCCGCAATATCGTTCAGATTCTCTTCGATGCTTTCCACCGAAATATTAAGCCCCAATCGCTCCATCTTTTCCTGGATACTGCCCGGTGATTTCAAACGAGACTTAATACCACTGATAGGATTTCGATCATGTGCCAGAGAAAATTCCGCATTTAAAACGTTAAATTTCGTCTCAATCTCCATAATGGCACACTGATAATAGGTCATCAGTTTCTGATACTCAGATGCCTGTTCTTTGATGTCTTCCAAACAGATATCATTAAAATCAAATCGAAATTTCTTTTCTTTTTCCATAGTATAAAATATCCTTTATTCTACGTTCAGACCAAATTCTTTCGGCATAAATCTTGGACAAACATTCTCAGAGGATGTAATTACAGATGCCGCTAAAGTAGCACCAATCTCAATAGCTTCTGGGAATGTCTTTCCGTAGGTCAAACCACTGACAACTCCAGCACAAAAAGCATCTCCCGCTCCTGTGGTATCCTGTACGATAACGTTCTTTGCTGGACAAATGCCGCTGGTACCATCTTCCAGTATATACACTGCGCCATCACCGCCCATGGTTACGATCATCGCTGGGATTCTTGCATGGCGCACCTTCTCCGGTAAAACTTCACACATCTGCTCTGGTGTGTTGTTGCTATAGTCTTCTAAGAAGAGCTGGCCTGCTTCCAATTCATTGCAAATAAAGCAGTCTAAATCCTTCAAAAAGTCTCTTCTCTTCACCGCAATGCTCATATTAGACACTAATCCGTAAATCTTCTTTCCATGTTTCTTCGCCAGTTCAATGGCTTTCTTTACGATTTCCTTATCAATATCCACCTCGATTACGATAGAGGAAGCCTGCTCAAAAATCTCGTCCCCCTTTGTCTCCAAGAGATTCAAAATAGGGTACAGATTTGGACGTTTGGAAATGGATCCAGCCACATCCCCGTTGTTGTCAAATACTGCCAACCAGGTTCCCATGCCATCTGGCATCGTCAGCACATAATCACAGTTTACCTTGTGGTTGCGAAGTTTCTTTACCACGTCCGCTCCCATAGGGGTATCATCCACAATTCCCAGATAAGTAGGGCGAAGTTCCAGATTAGCGATGTCCTCCACCACATTTCTGGCAACACCCCCATGAATATATTCCACATGTCCTGCATTTCTTCCTGTTGGAATATAATTGTCCTGAGGAAAGCCCTTGATATCTACAAATGCCGCACCAATCACTACAATACTCATATTTATTATTTCTCCTTTGTTTCGAAACTCTTTTTTATTGTAACACATAATGCCGAAGATTTTAAGTGGCATATTGTTGAAATATCTATGATAACTGGGAATCCCTATATTTTTCCAAGAATAAAAAAACAAGGTGATGAACCTCTTTTGATTCATCACCCTGCCTTGTCTACCAAGCACGATACACTTGTTTCATTTTCAATTACATAAGGTAAATTGGGAGATCTACGCCAAATCCATGATGCTCAAAACCTGCGATTCCTACAAATACCATTGGTCCACAACCTAATCTTTTCATGAAAACTACCTCCTATAATTGAATTATTTGATATAAAAATTATAATCCCAGAAAAATTTTATGTCAATTAGGAGTTTTATATTCTGTTTTCTGTCATTTCATTTAGAATCCCAACGTATCATTTACCAGAATCACATGAATTCTTCCGGTATGTCTGGAAAAGCGTGTAATAAGGAACTGACAGCAAATGGTATCTGGAGATTTGCAGTCAAAGCATTTTCCTGTCTCACGACATGGAATCTGAATATCGAATCTCTGGGCATTGCTTGGGGCTGCCACGTTTCTGGCACGTTTCATGGCACTGTCCAAATCATCGCAGACTTTGTTCATTCCAACAATAAATACTACTTTCTTTGGTCCCTGAGCGATACAGGATACGCGATTGGAATTGCCGTCAATATTCACTAAAATGCCATCGTTTGTCATTGCATTGGCGCTGGAAAGGAAAATATCAGCGTCGTAAGCTGCCAACAAACCTTCTCTTGGCTCCAGTTTGCTACGGTCAATGTAGTGGTAATTTCCTGTCTGCAGGGCATCCACCAGACCAATCTCCTGTGCGCTCATACAACCGCCCATGGCGATGGTACTTTCTTCCGGAATCAACTCCAAGGCCTGTTTTAAGGCTTCCTCTTTGTTTGCTGCATAGTAGCCTGACATATTGCGTGATTCTAACCCCTTAATCACGGTTTTTGCCAATACTTCATTTCTCTTTCTTACATTTTCGTCCATGTGTTACCCTCCTATTATTTCTCTAAAATTTCTTGTAATACCTGTATCAATGCCTTTATGTTGACAGGCTTTGTCAAATATCCATCCATGCCGCAAGCCATGGCTTTTTCCTGATCGCTGGAAAATGCATTGGCGGTCATGGCAACAATCGGTGTAGCTGCAAGCCTTGAATCTTCTATATTTCGAATCTGACGCGTTGCCTCGTAGCCATCCATAAATGGCATCTGAATATCCATCAATATAAGATCATATTGCCCCGGCGCTGCCTGTTTCATCTTCTCCACAGCCATCGTTCCGTCATCGACAATCTCTACCAATAATCCCATGTCCTCCATGATAGTAACAGCGATTTCCTGATTCAACTGATTGTCCTCCACTAGCAAAATCTTCTTGCCAGAAAAGTCTGCTTTTTTCTCTTTCACTGTCTTTTCTTCCCATAAAGGCTTACAAAGGATATCTCGAAGTTCTGACATGAACAATGGTTTCTCACAAAAAGCGGTTACACCTGCCTCTCTGGCTTCCTCCTCTACATCCGCCCAATCATAGGCAGTAAGTATAATAATCGTTTTTTCTTCTCCAATCACGCGACGAATCCGACGAACAGTCTCTATTCCGTTCATATCCGGCATCAGCCAGTCAATGATATAGGCCGAAAATTCATCTCCCGTTTCATAGGCATATTTAGCTCGAATTACGGCCTCTTTGCCGGAAACCGTCCACTCAGAACGCATGCCGATGTCCGTCAACATACCAGCAATATTTAGGCAAGTGTCCGTATCGTCATCTGCCACAAGCACTCTAAGTCCCTGTAATTGCTCTATCTTTTCGTAGACCACAGGTTCTCCACTGAGACGGAAGGTTAAGGATACCACAAATTCTGTGCCAACCCCCTCCTGACTTTCCACACTGATAGTACCACCCATCATATCCACGATGTTCTTTGTAATGGTCATGCCAAGTCCCGTTCCCGGAATACCACTGACAGTGCTGGTTTCCTCTCTGGCAAATGCATCAAACATCTGATTTAAAAATTCATTTTTTATTCCAATGCCAGTGTCACGCACAATAAATTGATAACTTGCATAACCAGCAGGAGCATTGTTAAGTTGTTTTACCCTAAGACTTACCATACCCCCTGTTTTATTGAATTTTATTCCATTGCTCAAAATATTTAATAAAATCTGATTCAATCGCAGTTTATCTGCAATAATATTTTCATCTCGCACATCCTCGGTATCGATTACAAAATCGAGCCTTTTGGATGTAATGGTTGGCTGCACAATGGTTCGAATATCATGAAGCAAATCCGGCAAATGAAGGGGTTGTTCGTCTATTTTTACCTTTCCACTCTCAATGCGGCTCATATCCAGTACATCGTTAATCAGAGATAACAAATGCTCACTGGATATAGAAATTTTTTGCAAATACTCCTTTACCCGCTGTGGATTGTCCAAATGAGAAGCCGCCAGGGAGGTAAATCCGATAATGGCATTCATCGGTGTGCGAATATCATGGGACATGTTGTTCAAAAACATAGTCTTTGCCTGGTTTGCATGTTCTGCTGCTGCCAATGCATTTCGAAGAAGATTGATTTCTGAAATATCCATAAAGGTAGTCACAACCACTCGTTCTCCCGCCCTGCGGTGAAGTACATTTGTAGTAGCCATAACATGGCACTCGTTAGGCTGCCCATAGTACACAATAGCCTCATAGTTTAGTGAACCGTCGCTCTCACGGAACCCCTTTAGCTGCTCTATCGTCTCCTGTTCTGGATAATAGATAGAAGAAATCACTTCACGAAGAGCTAATTGAGCCTGCTCCATACTCTCCATATTATAGATTCTAAGGGCCTCCTTATTCATATGACGCAGTCGATAATCCGGTAAGGTATACGCCATAACTGCACAGCCCTGAAGATCCAATAATTCTTGATAATAGTCTTCCTGTTGTACTTGTTCCAAACGAAGTGCATCATTTTTCTCTGCCAGACGCTGTTCTGCCTGTTTTCCCTGTTCCAAACGAAGGGTCTCTGAAATATCCTGATGTGTCCCCACAACACTCACACAGTTTTCTACTGTATTCTCTCGCACTCCAGCACAGCGAATAATCATCTCTCCCCGCGCAGGATGCTTATATCGATAGACAATCTCCGTGCGCGTCTGAGACAAATGATTCGAATAATCTAAAAAAAGTTCCATATCATCCGGATGAATATGTTCCTGATGAAATAGAAAACGTTCTTCCGGTGTCACCGGAAAATCAATTCCCAACAGCTGATCCATCACTGCATCGGCATAAAAACGCGGTGCCTTTTGCGGTTCTCTCTCCACTCGCCACAGTCCTATCTGTGCCAGCTGCAAAATCTGTCCAGAATCCAAACCGGAAGTGATCTTGTCTATCTTTATTTGATTTGCCGATTGCAATTCCTTGTACATATCATAACCCTCTTATATTGTAGCTTCTTTTGTCTTATCTTTTTATTATAACACGAAAAAGAAGCAGACAACACAACAAAATCACTGCATTGTCTGCTTTTTTCTATTCTTTCACTGGATTTACATGCACCATAATGTGCTTGATCTTTGGAAACTCTTCTTCGATACTGTCATGTATCTTTTCTGCAATCTCATGGGCTTTCCAGAGGGTATAGGAACCGTCCACGCCAATCTCAATATCCACATAGATTTTGTTTCCGAAAATACGGGTCTGCAATAAATCGATCCTTTTAACGTGCTCGTTTTCCTGTACACAAGCTCGAATTGCCTGCTCTGTCTCTTCATCACAGGAATGATCCACCATTTTATCCACCGCATCCTGAAAGATGTCGTAAGCTGCCTTCACGATGAATACGAAAATCACCAAACTGGCGATGGAATCCATCACCGGATATCCTAATCTGGCTGCTCCGATGCCCACTAAGGCGCCGATGGAGGACAGAGAATCGGATCGATGATGCCAGGCATCTGCCATCAGTGCACTGGAATCAATCTTTTGTGCATATATCTTTGTATACCAAAACATTCCTTCCTTGGTCACAATGGAAAGAATGGCTGCTGCCATGGCTAACCTTCCCGGAATCTGTAAATTACTATAATTTCCCGCCATAATATTTTTCAGCGCTTCCAAACCAATGCCAAGTCCCGTTACAAAAAGTACCATGGAAAGTACGATTGCCGCCACACACTCCATTCTCTCATGTCCGTAGGGATGTTCCTTATCCGACTCCTTCGATGCCAATTTTATTCCGATCATTACTACCACTGTACTAAACACATCGGAGGCAGAATGAATGGAATCACTGATCATGGCATTGGAATGGGCCACAATACCCGCTACCAATTTTAGAATTGAAAGGACCACATTTCCAATGATGGTCACGATGGAGACATGATTGGCTACTTTCTGAAAATCTTCCGTATGTTGTTCCCCTTTGTCCGTCAAATGCTTTTCTGTCATAATATAAGTCCCTTTCCTTATTTTCTATCTATATATACTTTTATATCCATATTACTGCCCTGTTTCTATTACGATACCTTAAAGAACTTGGAAATTCAATCCTTTTTCTATGAACTCTTGTATTTTCTCAACCACTCCTTGTTATCCCCCAACCCTCATGTTATAATCGACATATACCGAAAATAAGGAGGTGGCATCTATGCCCAGACCACAAAGATGCAGACGAATCTGCGGTATTCCATCCTTTGGCACCTTTTCCTCCGAACACAATGTGGAAGCGGAGACCATCACATTGACTTTGGATGAATATGAGGTGATTCGATTGGTGGATTTAGAGAAAAAGACACACCAACAATGTGCCGCACAGATGGATATTTCCCGCACTACCGTGACGGAGATTTATGAAAGTGCCCGCTATAAGTTAGCCCAGTGCATCGTCTATGGACAAAACCTTGTTATCAGCGGCGGCAACTACCGCATCTGTGATGGTCTGGAGCATATTCGCTGTCACCCCTGCCAGTATCACAACGAATCACTGACAGGGGAACCTTTCCAGCAAAATCCAGAAAATATAACAGATGAAAAAGGAGAAATCACGATGAAAATTGCAGTAACTTATGAAAATGGACAGATTTTCCAGCATTTTGGACACACAGAACAGTTTAAAGTATACGAGATTGCCGATGGCAAAATCGCAGCCTCTGAAGTAATAGATACCAACGGCAGCGGCCATGGTGCGTTAGCAGGCTTTTTAATGGAATATGGCGTAGACACCTTGATCTGTGGCGGCATTGGCGGCGGTGCACAGGCTGCTTTGGCACAGGCTGGCATCAAACTCTACGGCGGAGTAAGCGGCAACGCCGATGCAGCAGTGGAGGCTCTTTTAGCTGGAAACTTAGGTTACAACCCTAACGTAAGATGCAATCACCACGACCACCACGGAGAAGGACATACTTGTGGCAATCATGGATGTGGAAGTCACTCTTGCCACTAAGAACTGACTGAAAAACACGACGATAAGCTACAGCCGAGCCAGCTCGATTTCACTTCGTTACATCTCGCTGTGGGCTGTCGCCCAATAAAGAGCCATGCCCATTCATAGCCCTACGGGCTATTTCATGGACGGCTGGCGCCGTATAATAAGGCAAATAAGAAAAGCTCCTTACCAAGCCATGCTTGGAGGAGCTTTTTTATTGCCTTATTGCATGGCTTGTAGCTTAACCAAAGTATCTCTCTAATAAGCCCTGTAATGCTTTGCCGTGTCTTGCTTCGTCACGGGCCATTTCATCGAATGCTCCACTTCGTTTCGCATTCGCAAAAGCACGGTGTCGCA
>CAYLUV010000005.1:0-35604 GCA_964386955.1 uncultured Lachnospiraceae bacterium | reverse complement strand
ATCACAAAACAAAGCATTGGTATTTTCGTGTGGGAATGCCGCTGATTTTGATTTTGCAATGTGCGGGAATTCTTGCCTACAAGTTTATGGGATAATATTTGGCAAACAAAAATAGAGGTTTCATTTATAGGGTAGAAAAGAGACTGTCTTTTCACAGAACAAGAGCTGTGAAAGGGCAGTTTTTTGTATAAAACCCCAAGGAAATGTCCAAACTACTTTAATAAATGCAGAAGGAAATGGAATCCAGAAAAGAAACTTTTTTGGGTTCCGTCTCTATTTGCAGAGAAAACAGGAAGCAAAGCTGAAAAGAGTGGTGGAAAAATGGATGCATTTCATGGACGAGATCAGAAAATAAAGGGGAAGCTGCAGAGTCATCTGGAGGAAAATAAAAGAGTGTTGTCTGCCATTTTAAAGGACTGTGACGATGTGGTAAAACGGGATTTTTCATTTGGCAGCGGGAAAAAAGTGAAGGCATGTCTGTTTTTTGTGGATGGCATGGCGAAGAAGGAAGTGCTGGAGGAGACGGTGATTCGCCCCATGATGCGAAAGTGTGTGCCGGAGGAAATAGAGGATACGATGCTTTATTCTTATGTGGTGACAGAACTGTTGGAAATGTCAGACGTAAAGAAGGTCTCTTCTTTGGAGGATGCTGTGACAAAAATTTTGACAGGAAATACTCTTTTGCTGGTAGATGGATGCGGAGTGGGAATCGTGATTGCCAACAATGATGCACCTACTAGAGGTGTACAGGAAGCGGATCAGGAAGTGGCGATACGTGGCCCAAAGGATAGTTTTACGGAGGTGATGCGCTGCAATACGGTGCTGATTCGAAGAAGACTCAAGGATAGTCGCTTGAAAGTAAAACAGATGGCGGTGGGAGAGCGCTCGAAAACCTATGTGGAAATGATGTACATGGAAGATCTGGTGCGGCCGGAGATTCGGCGGGAAATAGAAGTAAAGCTGGAGAAAGTGTCCATGGACGGTATTTTGGACAGTGGAATGTTGGAGGAACTGCTCTCAAGGAATTGGAAAACACCATTTCCCTGTTTTCAGAGTACCCAAAGACCGGATAAGACGGCTTCGGCACTACTGGAGGGAAGGATTGCGCTGGTGGTGGACAATTCGCCGGAGGTGTTGCTTTTGCCAGCTTCCTTTCATGTGTTTTTTCAGGCCAGCGACGACTACTACAATGGATGGCAGAGTGGTTCCTTTGCCAGAATCCTGCGATATATGGCCGCTTTTTTGTCTGTGGGACTTCCCGCTTTCTATGTGGCAGTGGCGAATTTTCACACCGAAGTGCTGCCTACGGCGTTGATTTTATCCATTGCCCAGGCTCGTCTTGGAATTCCCTTTCCCGTGGTGGTGGAGGTGCTTTTGATGGAGCTGGCATTTGAACTTTTGCGGGAAGCGGGCATTCGTCTTCCAGGGCAGTTGGGTGGAACCATCGGCATTGTGGGTGGTCTGATTGTGGGACAAGCGGCGGTGGATGCGGGCATTGTCAGTACCATTGTGGTGATTGTGGTGTCACTGACAGCCATTGCTTCCTTTGCAGTGCCAAATGAACGGATGCGGGGAACCTTTCGGCTGCTGAAATTTGGATTTTTGTTTTTGGCAGCAGTTTGGGGCATTTACGGATTTTTTCTTGGCTGGCTGTTTATCATTGTGCATCTTTGTACCTTGGAAAGTTTCGGTCAGCCCTATCTGCGGACGGACATGTGGCTCGGTGGGGAGAAAAAAGAGAAATATAAGGATTATTTTTGGCGGTTACCACTCTTTACGATGAATAAAAGACCAGTATTTACGAGAAAAGGAGCCAGAATTCGTAGAAAACTAGAAAAAAGTAGGAAAGATTTAAGTAAGCGTAGGAAAGGAGAGGGAGTAAGATGAGACGTCATAAAATATCAGAGAAAAAATTATTTACTATTCTTTCCATTGACCTTTTTAGTATGACTGGATTGCTTTTTCCAGCAGTAATTGTGCGGGCAGGAGGAAAACAGGGGCTACCGGCTCTTCTCGTTGCCTCAGGCCTAGCGGCACTTTTTGCCTGCTATTTTTTGTGGATTACAAAGGAGGGAACTCTTTCCTACAGCGAAGTGGTGGGGAATCAATCAAAGGGAGGACAATACGCAGTTCTGGCAATTTACGGGGTGCGCTATTTTCTACATGGACTCTTTTTGATGGTAGTTTTTGCAGATTTGATGGGAAAGGTGCTGCTGCCGGGACAAAATAGAGGGTTGCTTCTTTTGCCTTTTTTCTTACTAACCGTTCTGTCTGTCAAAAAGGATTTATCCACCAGAGGAAGCATTTTGGAGGTACTTTTTCCCTTTATTTTTTTGCCCCTATTGTTGGTACTTTTTTTGGCGCTGTTTCAGGTGGATTACGGAAGGTTGCCAGAACAGCTTTGGCAGGGCGGCATCTGGAAAGGCAATCTGAGGGCAGTATACCAAATCTTTTTGTTTTATCAGCCCATGGAATTTTTGCTATTTTTGCTTCCTTGTCGGGAAAAGCAGAACAAGGGATTTGGCGTTCTTTTGGCATGTATTTTTGTCGTATCCGTTAATGTATTGTTTTACGTGACAGCGGTGGGCATCTTTGGGGCAAAGGGAACCGGGGAAAATCTCTGGTCCGCCCTTTCCATTATGCAGAGTGTGAAATTGCCGGGATATTTTATTCAGCGATTGGACATTTTATTTTTGGTATTTTATATTTTCAGCACCTTTTCCCTTTTTTCCGGCTACCTGTTTTACAGTCAAATGCTGGTGATAGGAAAAAAGGGAGAGAAACATAAAAAAATATACCGCATCCTATATCTGTTGTTGCTGTTTGTAGCCGCAATGGAGATCAGAGATATGGAGAAATTTTATGAGTTCTTCTTAGCGTATAAGATGTGGCTGGATTTGCCGTTGGCATTGTTGGTTCCTTTGCTTGTTCGGTGGAGATGGGAGCACAAAAAAGGAGTAGCGCACACAAAAAAAGAAGGGGATAGAGTATGAAAAATAAGTGGTTGGCGGTCTTTTTAGTGACAGTGGGGTTTACCTACAGTCTCTTGGGGTGTCAAAATAAGGTGGACATTGAGGACCGTAATTATGTGATGAGTCTTGGGATAGAACTTACAGAAGAAGCAAAGAAATACCAGTTTCTCTATGAGACAGCGGATCTTACCAAAACATCCGATGAGGGAGGCGGAAGGCAGCAGGGAAGGGTACAGTCTGTTACAGCCGCTTCCCTGGAGGAGGCAGAAATCAAACAGCAAAAGACCGATGACAAGCGCATGGATTATGGACATTTGAAGGCTATTTTGTTGAAAGAAAGTCTTTGGGACGAAGAAAATGTGGATAAGATTGCAGAAGAATTGGAACAAAAGAGAGAGATTGCGGGAACAACGTTGGTATTTTTAACGGAAGAGAGTCCGGAGAAATATGAGGAGATTGCTAAGGAAAAGGGTTCTTCCTTGGGAGAATATTTGGAGCGAATGATGGCAAACCATGGGGAGATGGAGGAATATACTCTGGCAGATCTTTTGCGGGAATGGCGGGAGGATTCGCTGTGGAGTACAGATAGTGAGAATTTGGATTCAAAAAAGCAGATTCCCTACCTGAAAATCCAGCAGGAAGAAATCTATCTTACTTATTGGGAGCGAGATATTTCATTCGGGAATTTGTCACGGGCGGAGAGCGATAAGATATCCTTAAAAAGTTCTTCCCGAGAGGCCGTTTCCAAGGAAGTGCTGCGTTTTCACATTCGGGCAAACAGTGACAGTGAGGAAGATCAGAAGATAAAGGTGCGAATCAAAGACCGGATTTTACCTTATCTCCAGCAACTATTTAAAGACTGCAGTTCCAAGGAGGAATGTATGAGACAGGCAAGGAGCATGATGGCGGAAATTCAGACTATGACAAAAGCGGCATGCACAGAAGAAAAACAGCCCAATTTGGAGCCGAAGGTGTATCTGTGTCAGGAATCCTTTCCGGTAAAGGAATATGGAGATATTCTTTTGCCTAGTGGTCGCTATGATGCCCTTCGCATTGATCTGGGGGAAGCTCAGGGAAAAAACTGGTGGTGCATGATGTATCCCTCTCTTTGCATGGTGGAGGGTGTCATAGAGGGCGTGGATCAGGAATCAAAGGAAAAACTGCGAGAGGGACTGACGGAGGAAGAATACCAGGCGTTGTTTTTTCGCCAAAATACAGGAGCAGAGGAAGAAAAAAAGGAGACAGAAGTGCATTTTCATGTAAAATGGAAGTTGTTAGAAAAGATTTCGAAATTCTTTCCGAAAATGCTACCTTGAAAAATGCTATGATGCAAGGTAGAATGATAGAAGGCACAGGGCTTAGAAAAGCCTTGTGTGCCTATATCATGAGAACAGTATATTACATAAAAAGGATGATTTGAGATGAATAAAAAAAATATAGCAGTAATTTTTGGTGGTAACTCCTCTGAACATCAGGTATCCTGTGTTTCTGTGCAGACAGTGATCAAAAATATTGATACAGATTTGTATAATATAATTCTTGTGGGAATCACAAGAGAGGGAAGTTGGCTTTTTGTGGATAGCATCGATGAGATTGCAAAGGATACATGGAGAGAAACAGGACGAAAGGCAGTATTTTCTCCAGATTCTCAGGCAAAGGAACTTCTTGTTTTTACAGAAAATGAGATGTCCTCAGTGAAGATTGACGTGATTTTTCCAGTGCTTCATGGGCCAAACGGGGAAGATGGAACGATTCAGGGAATTTTTGAATTGGCACAGATTCCATATGTGGGATGCGGTGTTTTAGCATCTGCTGTTTCCATGGACAAATTTTATACAAAGATTGTAGTAAATCACATCGGTGGTATTCGTCAGGCAGAATTTGTAGGAGTTTACAGAGAAGATTTGAAGGATATGGATCAGGTAATCGCTGAGGTGGAAGGAAAATTGGAATACCCAGTATTTGTTAAGCCATCTTGTGCTGGTTCCTCCAATGGGGTATCTAAAGCAAAGGATAGAGAGAGCTTAAAAGCAGCTCTTTTACTGGCAGCAGAACATGACAGCAAGATTTTGGTGGAAGAGACCATCAACGGACGTGAAGTGGAGTGTGCGGTTCTTGGCACCCATGAAGTGAAGGCTTCTGGAATCGGTGAAATTCTGGCAGCAGGAGAGGAAGGGTTCTACACCTTTGATTCCAAATACAACAATGCGGAATCTAAGACAGTGACGGATCCAGAACTTCCAGAGGGCGTGGCAGAACATATTCGTGAATCAGCAGTACGTATTTTTAAGGCAGTGAGCGGAAGCGGTCTTTCCCGCGTGGATTTCTTTGTGGAACATGGAACCAACGATGTGGTATTTAATGAAATTAACACCTTACCGGGCTTTACTGCCATCAGTATGTACCCAATGCTCTGGGCCGCAAGAGGCATTGATACAAAGACTTTAGTAAATCAGCTGATCGCTGATTGCATGGATCGTTTTCAGTAGAATGCAGAAGAAAAATACAACAGGGCCCATCGGAATTTTTGACTCCGGTGTAGGCGGACTGACAGTGACCCGGGAGATTATGCGGCAGCTGCCCCAGGAAAATCTGGTCTATTTTGGTGATACCGCCAGAGTGCCTTATGGAAGCAAGAGCAAACAGACTATTGTGCGCTACTCAACCCAGATTGTGAATTTTTTAAAAACCAAAAAGGTAAAGGCTATTGTGATAGCCTGTAATACAGCCAGTGCCTATGCCTTGGAGGAGATTCAGAGTCAGCTTGACATACCAGTGCTTGGCGTAGTATGGCCGGGGGCAATCTCTGCGGCAGCAGTGACGAAAAATAAGCATGTGGGTGTGATTGGCACTGCAGGCACAGTAAAAAGTAAGATCTATAACAAATATCTGCAGCAGTTGGATCCAGAGATCACCGTAGTCTCCAAAGCATGTCCTCTCTTTGTTCCATTGGTGGAAGAGGGGCTGACGGAGGACCGTGTGACGGAGGATATTGCCAGAAGATATTTAAGTGAATTTGAAGAATACGATATTGATGCCCTGATTCTTGGATGTACCCATTATCCACACCTTCGAAACACCATTCAGCGGGTGATGGGAGATAAAGTCACCTTGGTAAATCCAGCTTACGAGACAGCAAAATCATTAAAACGTCTGCTGACAGAGCAGGGCTTATTGAATGAATCAGGCGAAGAGGCACATCACGAGTACTGTGCCAGTGATATGACAGATCAATTTGTCTCATTTGCAGACCGGGTGCTTCCTTTCCAGGTGGAGCAAATCCGTTTTGTAAACATTGAAAAATATAATCAGGACAGTTGTGGAGGAAACGATGACGAAAGATATTAAGGTATCTGTCTCCGGAATTCAGTTTGAGATTGAACCCACAGAACCAGTGGAGATCATCTGTTTTGGAGACTATTACAATAGAAATGGAAAACATTATGTTTTGTATGATGAGATTGATATGGAAGATGGCTCAACCATCAAAAACCGTATCAAGATGTCACCGGATAAGATTGAAGTGGTAAAATCCGGCGATTTAAATGGTCAGCTGATTTTTGAAAAAGGAAAAAATCATATGACCTACTATGATACCCCGATGGGTGCTCTTCTGATGGGGGTAAATACCAGTTCCATCCAGATGATGGAGGAGGAAGACCATATCAAGGCGGTGGTACGCTATTCGTTGGAAGTAAATTACGATCATATTTCCAATTGCGAGATTACCATTGATGTGAAGTCCAATTAGTCAGATGAAGGGGAGCAGGGTAAAAGATCCTATCAAATGAAACAAAATCGAATTATTTTATATACGTTGGCGCTGCTACAGGGTATGTGTTTACTTCTGACGTTGCTTTGCGAATTTCCATGGAGCGTATTCTTTTGGCAGTGGAGTAGGGATTACGGTGATCTTAGGTGCGGCAGCAGAGCAGGGACTTTCCTATGCCATGGCTCTTGGTATGGGACTTTGTGTGCTAGGGTTGGTGATGTTTTGTATCGGTACGAAGGAAAAAGTCTAGGGAAACGTTAGGCAAAGAAAACATTTCATCTTTTTAAAATCTTAAGATTTAGGATATAGGAATGGGAGGAAAAGTCTAGTATAATAACCAGTAGCGCAGGAGGTTATTATATGGCAGCAAAGGAAGATATGGTAAAAAGAATCGCCACGCTGATGTTTGTGGTTTTATTTGCAATATCGGTGGCATTTGTATTTCAGGGATATGTAGGCGGACATTTCCAGTCCGTAGAAAGTTTAAGAGCTTATGTGGCGCAGTTTGGCACATTTGGTCCGCTGGTTTTGACAATGATACAGGCATTACAGGTTGTAGTACCGGTTTTGCCGGGATTTTTTGGTTCCATTGTGGGAACGGGACTATTCGGGGCATGGATAAGCTTTTGGTGCAACTATATCGGCATCAGCACAGGCTCTATTATCGCCTTTTTGTTAGCCAAATGGTTGGGACACAACATTCTTCGCGTCATGTTCCCCAATGGAAAATACGAATCCTATGTGAAGTGGGTAAAGAAAAAAAGAAGTTTTACATGGCTCCTTTTTTGGTCGATACTACTCCCCTTGGCACCAGATGATTTCCTCTGTTATTTTTCGGGACTATCCGATATGGATACCAGAAAGTTTGTTTGGATTATTATATTGGCGAAACCTTGGTGTATCCTGTTCTACAGCGTCCTATTTGATTATTTTATTTAGAGAGAAAAAGGCTCTTTTCCCTGGTGCTATGGAATATAAATCAAAAAAATATATAAGTGAAACATAGACATGTTGTTCAGCAAAAATGCTGGCAGCATGTCTTTTGTTATGGAAAGAAGACAGATGTCCTTTCCATAGGAATGGATTTCATGTAGAATAGACAAAATTATAGAAAAATAGGTATGAAGGAGGAACTATGGAATCAAATGTAAATAAAACGTTGGAAGAACAACAGATTGCAAGATTGTTATTGAAATTTTCTGTGCCCTGTGTGATGGGACTGTTAATTAGTGCTTTATATAATATTGTGGATCAGATTTTTATTGGAAACAGTGAACTGGGATATCTGGGAAATGCAGCCACAGGTGTTTCTTTCCCGGTGATTTGTATTGCCAATGCCTTTGCCTGGTGTGTGGGGGACGGTGCAGCTTCTTACCTTAGTATTTGTGCCGGACGAAAAGATACGGATCGGGCACACAAATGTGTGGGAACGGGACTTACCGTAACTTTGGGAATCAGCATTGTTTTGATGCTTTTTTGCGAGATTACTGCGAATCCGTTGATGCGACTTTTTGGCGCTTCTGATCAGACGATGACCTTGGCGGTGGATTATTTTCGTATTATTGTGGCATTTTTTCCATTTTATTTGTTGGTAAATGTTATGAACAGTATTATCCGGGCAGATGGAAGTCCTTCCTTTGCTATGGTGGCAGTGCTGACTGGGGCTGTTTTAAATATTATTCTGGATCCAGTGTTTATCTTTATTTTTAAATGGGGAATCGCCGGGGCGGCCTGGGCGACGATCATTGGTCAGGTGGCATCATTTCTGATTAGTGTGCCTTACTTTTTTAAGCCAAGGAGCTTTCATCTTACTAGGAAGAGCTTTGTGCCGAATCTTTCTGTTTTGAAGGAAATTATAAAATTGGGAGCGGCGACCTTTATTACCCAGATGTCCATTGTATCCGTTTCTCTGGTAAGCAATATGACATTGGCCCGTTACGGCGCATTGTCAAAATACGGACAGGATATTCCAATCTCTATTTTTAGTATCCAGACCAAGGTGTATACCATCGTGTGCAACATTGTAACGGGAATTGTGCTGGGCGGTCAGCCAATCTTTGGTTACAACTACGGGGCAGGAAAAATGAAACGAGTGAAGGATACTTACAAATTGGTGTTAAAGGCATCTATTATCACTGGTCTTACGGCAACTTTAATCTTCCAGTTGTGGCCGAAAGCGGTGGTTGGTATTTTTGGTTCCGGAAATGCACTGTATCAGGAATTCGCGGTAAAAACCTTCCGCATTTATCTGTCTTTGATGACCGTTACCTGTCTTGTAAAGATGATGGCGGTATTTTTCCAGTCCATTGGAAAATCAACCCATGCGGTAGTGGCTTCCGTTGTGCGTGATATTGTATGTTTTACGCCGTTGGCACTGATTCTGCCAGCGATTTTGGAAGGAAAAGAGGCGGGACTTGGCATTAACGGTATTTTATATGCAGCACCGATGGCAGATTTTGTAGCCATTATCGTTATTTTGGCTCTCACCATTCCATTTTTTAAGAAACTTAATAAAGAGATTGAGGGGAACCATAGATAGAGGTTTCTGTATTGAAGGGCGGATTTTTTTAGGAAAGAATCCGCTTTTCCAATAGGCCAAGAAACCAGTAAAGGCCCATGGCCATCAGACACAGGAGAAAGACGGCCATCAAAAGCCAGTCGAGCTTAAACACCTGACTGGAATAAATAATCAAATATCCAAGACCTTGTCTAGCCCCCATAAATTCAGCGATAATGACTCCGACCAGACACAGACCAATATTGGATTTCATAACGCCGAAGAGAAGGGGAATGCTTTCTGGGATTACCACCAAACGAAGCATATGCCATTTGTTTCCCCGAAGGGTGCGAATCAACATCAATTTATCGGGATCGGTCTCCTTAAATTCTGTGTAGATGGTGAGAATACTGCCGAATACCACCACGGAGATGGCGGTAATCAAAATCATTTTCATAGTGGCTCCAAACCAGACCAAAAGCAGGGGTGCAAGGGCGGATTTTGGAAGGCTGTTTAACACCACAAGGAAGGGTTCCAACACAGCGGAACAGGTTTTATTCCACCAAAGGAGAATGGAGCCGAGAAGACTGATTAGCAACACCAAAAGGAAACTGAGCAGGGTTTCTGCCAGAGTGATTCCGATGTGGGGAAAGAGAAAACCAGTTTTTATCATATCCCAAAGCGTCATTACAATACGGGATGGGCTGCTGAATATAAAGGGATTGATAATCTTGGTGGAAGAGCAAAACTGCCAAACGGTAAAAAAGAAGAGGACGCAGAGAATCTGAATGAGATGAATCTGTGTCTTTTTTTTTCGCACTTTGGAAAGAAAGTCTTTTTGTTCCTTTGAAATCACAGGGGAAGCAGTGGGACTGGAATCCATTTTCTTTTGCAGGTGTGGCTCTTTTTTTGTTGGGTCTATATAAAAAAGATAATCAGCTTTCATTTTTGATCTCCTTCCAGATGATATTAAAGTAATCTTTGAATTCCGGCATATTTCTGGCCTCTTCCGGAGAATTTGGCGGAACAGCAAAATGAATAGGAAGAATTTTTCGAACCCGACCGGGACGGTGGGATAAGATTAAAATTCGATCTGCCATACTGATAGCTTCTGAGAGGTCGTGGGTTACGAGGATGGCGGTAATCTTATTTCTTTTAATAATACCGCCGATATCGTCGGATACTTTGAGGCGGGTTTGATAATCCAGAGCGCTGAATGGCTCATCCAGCAAAAGCAGCTCTGGGGAAAGGGCAAGAGTGCGAATCAAAGCCGCCCGCTGGCGCATTCCTCCGGAGAGCTGACTGGGCTTATTATTTCGGAAATCATAGAGACCATATTGCTTCATCATGGCGAGAATCCGTTCCTGGTTCTCTTTGGTGTCCTTTTTTTGGATTTCCAAACCCAGAGTAATGTTTTTTAGGATGGAGCGATGCTCTAGGAGATGGTCTTTTTGAAGCATATATCCGATAGAACCTTGCATATCCACCACACCGGAAGAGGCAGGCAGCAACCCGGCAATCAGGTGGAGAAGAGTAGATTTTCCACAGCCGCTGGGACCGACGATGACAAAAAATTCCCCTTTGGAGATGGCGAAGGAAATGTCGGACAATGCTTTTGTTTCTCCATGGAGGGTGTGATAGCTATAGGAAAGATGAGAAAGGGAGAGCACTTTTTCCATGTGAGCTCCTTTCCATGAAATTTTGTTAAGGAATATAGATTATAATATGCCAGATGGGGAATAACTGTTATTAATGCACAAAAGAATGAGGAAAAAAAGGGGAAATGTCCGGGAAATAGGGCGTTTTTTAAGAAAACAGACGGAATTTTAAAGAAAAAATAAGAAAAAAATATTTGAAAACTTTTTATTATCGTTTATAATGAAAAAGACTATGAGAAAAACTAATATTTTGAGGGATTTCTGGTAGCATATAGAGTTAGATTTTTAAGGAAGAAAGGAGATATATACATGGCAAACGCAGATATTGGTATTGATTTAGGTACAGCGAGTATTCTCGTTTATGTAAAAGGTAAAGGTGTAGTATTAAAAGAGCCATCTGTAGTGGCGATTAACAGAGATACAAAGAAAATTATGGCAATTGGTGAGGAAGCACGTCTGATGATTGGACGTACTCCAGGCAACATCGTAGCAATCCGTCCTCTTCGTCAGGGTGTGATCAGCGATTACACAGTGACAGAGAAGATGTTAAAATATTTTGTTCAGAAAACAGTAGGTAAGAGCTTCTTCGGAAGAAAACCTCGCATCAGCATTTGCATTCCTAGCGGAGCAACTGAGGTAGAGAAGAAGGCAGTAGAAGATGCAGCATACCAGGCTGGCGCAAGAGATGTATTTATTATTGAAGAGCCAGTGGCAGCAGCCATCGGTGCAGGCATTGACATCTCCAAACCATGTGGAAATATGATCGTTGATATCGGTGGCGGTACATCTGATATCGCTGTTATTTCCCTCGGCGGAACAGTAGTAAGCACTTCTATCAAGGTAGCTGGTGATGATTTTGATGATGCCATCGTTCGTCACGTTCGCAAGAAACATAGCCTTTTGATTGGTGAGAGAACAGCGGAAGATATCAAGATTCAGATTGGTACGGTAACAAGCCGTCCAACAGGTACTTCTATGGAAGTAAAAGGACGTAACCTCGTGACAGGTCTTCCTAAGACAGTGACAGTGACATCTGAAGATACAAGAGAGGCACTGCAGGAAGTAGCATACCAGATTGTGGAAGCTGTATGCAGCGTATTAGAGCGCACTCCACCAGAATTAGCAGCAGATATTGCAGAGAGAGGTATTGTTCTTACTGGCGGTGGTTCCTTAGTACAGGGATTAGAGGAACTGATTGAATCTAAGACTGGCATTAACACAATGACAGCAGACGATCCACTGACAGTGGTAGCTACCGGTACTGGTAAATACATCGAATTTTTAGGTGGACCAAACGACAAAGCAGGTAGAGAAGAGTAATGAGCGAAAAGATTGAGGGATATGTAGAACATATCACATTCCGAAATGATACCAATGGATATACGGTTCTTACTTTGGAGACAACAGAGGGAGAAGAAGTGGTGGTAGGCCGCTTTCCTCTGATCCAAGAGGGAGAGTATATTGCGGCGGAAGGTGAATACGTGGATCATAAGATCCACGGACCTCAATTTAGTATGCATACATATGAAGTGAAAGTTCCAGAGGATTCTCTGGGAATGGAACGATATTTAGGGTCAGGCGCAATTCGTGGAATTGGGCCTGCTTTTGCTGTACGCATTGTGAAGAAATTTAAGGGGGATACTTTCCGTATTATCGAGGAGGAGCCAGAACGTCTGGCGGAGATCAAGGGCATTTCCATGAAGAAGGCCATGGATATTGCGGTGCAGTTTAATGAAAAACAGCATGTAAGACAGGCTATGATGTTCCTTTCTGAGTACGGAATTTCCACCCATTATGCCATGAAGATTTATGAGGAATATGGGGAAGATCTTTATCGAATCATTCGGGAAAATCCATATAAGATGGCGGAGGATATTGTGGGAATAGGCTTTGTGACGGCAGATGAGATTGCTCAGAAGGCTGGCATTAGTCGGGACAGTGAATATCGCGTGCGCTCCGGCATTTTATATACTTTGTCTCAGGCACTGGGATCTGGTCATGTATATCTCCCAAAGGAAATGCTTCTTCGAAAGACGGCACAGCTTATTGGTGTGGAACCAGCTTTTATTGAGGATCATCTGCTGGAATTGGTGTTGGACAAAAAGCTGATGATTAAAGTGGTGCGGGAGGAAGAACAGGTTTACTTAGATCAGTACTATTTTATGGAACTGGCAGTGGCGAAGATGCTGACAGACTTAAATATTCCTTATCCGGAGAAGGAAGAGGACGTACTGGCGCAGATTGAAAAGATTGAAGAAAGATCAAAGATACAACTGGATGAAAAACAGAAGGAAGCCATTTTGATGGCGGCCAAAAAAGGTCTTTTGATCTTGACTGGTGGACCTGGTACGGGAAAGACCACTACCATCAATGTACTGATCAAATATTTTCAGCAGGAAAATCTCAATATGTTATTGGCGGCACCTACCGGACGCGCGGCAAAACGAATGCAGGAAACCACTGGACAGGAGGCATCTACCATTCATCGTCTGTTGGAGTTGAATGGAGAACCGGGAGCAGCTTCCTATTTTGAAAAAAATGAGAGTAATCCGTTGGAGACAGATGTGATTATTATTGATGAGATGTCCATGGTGGATGTTAATCTAATGTATGCCCTTCTGAAAGCGACGGTTCCCGCCACAAAACTGATTCTGGTGGGAGACAGCAACCAGCTTCCTTCCGTGGGACCGGGAAATGTGTTAAAGGATATGATTCGTTCTGGCGAATTTCCTGTGGTGGAATTATCCAGGATTTTCCGTCAGGCAGAACGAAGTGACATTGTAATGAATGCCCACAAGATCAACAACGGTGAGAAATTAACCCTCAACAATAAGAGTGAGGATTTCTTCTTTTTGCAGCGAAACGATGCCAGAACCATCACAGGGGTGCTGGTGTACTTGGTGCGGGATAAACTTCCCGGATATGTGGGAGCTTCTACCTATGATATTCAAGTGCTGACACCTATGCGAAAGGGCGAATTAGGCGTAGAAAGACTCAATCAAGTGTTGCAGCACTATCTCAATCCCGCTGCGCCGGAGAAAAAGGAGAAGGAAGCCAGAGGCATTTTGTTCCGCGAAGGGGACAAAGTAATGCAGGTAAAAAACAATTACAAGCAAGAATGGCAGATTCGCTCCGCCAAGGGCTTCGTTTTGGAGGAAGGCGTTGGGGTATTTAACGGAGATATGGGAATTATTCGAGAAATCAATACCTTTTCTGAGAAAGTTGTGGTAGAATTTGATGAGGGTCGTGTGGCTGAATATAGCTATGGGATGTTGGATGAGTTGGAACTTGCTTATGCTATTACCATTCACAAATCCCAAGGGAGCGAGTATCCCGCTGTGGTGATGCCCCTTTTAAGCGGACCAAGAGTGTTGTTTAACCGCAATCTTCTTTACACTGCCGTTACCAGAGCAAGAAAATGTGTCACTATTGTGGGACATGGCGGCATGGTGGAAGAGATGATTGATAATAACAACGAGCTGCGGCGTTATACGGGACTTTGCGACCGCATTCAGGAGATATATAAGGAAAGCGAGGAATGCTGATATGGCAGACATTTATGTAAAAAGATCCGTGGAGGATTTTATGAAAAAAGCCTTAGAGCGAAAGGAAATTGAATTTACAAAAGATCCGGATGATTATGTAAGATTTCAGGCGGACATCACAGAGGAAGAGGCAAAAATCTTAGAGGAAGATGCTCTTTGTGAGGAACAGAGAAATGGTTCCATGATTCCGGTATATTCTTATCGCGTTATTAGCAATCCAGAACTTTTGGCAGAATACAAAGCAAGAAACAATGGTATGAATTCCTATCATGTGTTAAATCGAGACCGTCATCTGGTAAAACAGCTGGATCTGGATGACTAAAGATAAATAAGACAAAGCAGGAGGAAGAAGAAGATGGCAATTTTAGTAACAGGTGGCGCAGGATATATTGGAAGCCACACTTGTATCGAACTGATTCATGCAGGCTATGATGTAGTTGTAGTGGACAATTTATATAATGCTTGTCGAGAATCCTTAAAACGTGTAGAAAAAATCGTGGGAAAGGAAATTCCATTTTATGAGGCGGATATCCGAGACGGAGAAGCCATGAAGGAGATTTTCGAGAAGGAAGATATTTCCGCTGTTATCCATTTCGCAGGATTAAAGGCAGTAGGTGAGTCTGTGTCAAAACCACTGGAATACTATGACAATAACATCAACGGTACATTGGTACTTTGCAATGCCATGAGAAATGCCGGAGTAAAGAACATTATTTTCAGCTCCTCCGCTACGGTATACGGAGATCCTGCCTTTGTACCAATCACAGAGGAATGTCCAAAGGGACAGTGTACCAACCCATATGGCTGGACAAAATCTATGTTGGAGCAGATTTTAACTGATTTCCACACTGCAGATCCAGAGTGGAATGTGGTATTGCTTCGTTACTTTAACCCAGTTGGTGCTCATAAGAGCGGTACCATTGGAGAAAATCCAAAGGGGATTCCAAATAACTTAATGCCATATATTACGCAGGTGGCAGTCGGAAAGAGAGAATGTCTCGGGGTATTTGGAGATGATTACGATACACCGGACGGCACTGGTGTGCGTGACTATATTCATGTAGTAGATTTGGCAGAAGGTCATGTAAAAGCTTTAAAGAAGATTGAAGAAAAGGCCGGGGTAAGCATCTACAACCTTGGCACAGGAAAAGGCTATTCCGTATTGGATATGGTAAAAGCCTTTGGAAAAGCCTGCGGCAAGGAAATTAAATATGAGATCAAAGAAAGACGTCCTGGGGATATCGCAACCTGTTATGCAGATCCAGCAAAAGCGAAAGAAGAGCTTGGCTGGGAAGCAAAACGAGGTATCGATGAGATGTGCGAAGACTCCTGGAGATGGCAGAAAAATAATCCAAATGGATACGAGGAAGAATGAGTTTTAGGAGAATTGCAGATTTTCTGGGAGGAAAACTGAGAAAAAATCTTCCTTCTATGGAACCAGAGACGGAGGAAGAACGTCTCTACGAGGAAGGAAAAAAACGCATCTATGCCCTTCATCAGGAAGCCACCCATCTCTTTTATGTGGAGAATGTGTGGCTAGAGGAAGAGAAGCTCCATGTGTACGGCGTGTTTGCCAAAGGAGAATTTCCAGAAGATAGTATCTTGCAGGGGATGGACAACTACGGAGAACCAATCTTTCGTGGTCAGTTAGAGGAGACGCTCCAGGAACGACCGGATTCTGTAAAGGTGAAGCGAGGCTTTTTTAAGACAGAACCGAAGGTACATCTTGTGCTTTCTTGTCTGGATAACATGGACTGGGGAGAAGATTATATCTATTCCAATTACCTGGTCTGTGACAAGTGCTAAAAAGTATCAGAAAAAGGGGGAAAAGTTGCTTTTCCTCCTTTTCATTATTTGGTATACTATCACATAAGGAAAACTACGCTCCGCCACTGTTTGGTTGGAGGTACGAGAAAATATATAGAATGGAGTGTGTCGCATGGATTTTAAGAAATTTTTAGAAGAATCAGAACACAGCGAAGGATTGCTTCGTATTATTCAGGAATCTGTACCTGGAAGAGAGGTTACACTTGCTCATATTATCGCAAGTCCTAAGCCTATCGTATACAGAAAATTAGGATTAAATCCAAACATCGACTTTGACAAAGCAGCCATCGGTATCATCAAGATGACACCGGCGGAGGCAGCGGTTATCGCCAGTGATATTGCAGTAAAGACAGGTGATATCTACCTGGGATTCGTGGATCGTTTCAGCGGCACTCTGATCGTAACAGGAAGAATTTCTTCTGTAGAAGCGGCATTGCAGGCCGTAATCCAGTATTGCAAAACAGAGCTGGGCTACAATACATGTAGAGTAACAAAGAGATAGAGACCTTTCAGAATGTGTAAAGATGTAAAGACCAGTTTTGTTTATGAAACTGGTCTTTCTAAATAAAGGAGACAACATGAGAAAAATTATGTTTGTGGGTCGAAGCGAGGCTGGAAAGACCACATTAAAACAGGCAATGAAGGGTGAGACCATTACCTATCACAAAACACAGTATATCAACCATTTTGATGTTATCATCGATACACCGGGCGAATATGCAGAGACCAAGAATCTGGCAGGTGCCCTAGCGGTATATGGATGTGAGGCGGATGTCATTGGTCTTTTGATGAATGCGACAGAGCCATTTTCTCTGTATCCACCAAATGTGGTACAAAACAGCAACCGCGAGATTGTTGGTGTCATTACACAGATTGACCAGCCCCATGCGGATGTGGAGCAGGCTGCGGAGTGGCTTCGTCTGGCAGGCTGTAAGAAGATTTTCCCAGTGTGTTCTTTGACTGGGGAAGGAATTACTGATATTTTAGATTATCTGGCAGAGGAAGGGGATATTATCCCTTGGCAGGAAGCAAAGGATCAGTATGAAAAGATTCAGTTCCGCCACGGAGATAAGGAAGCCTCTGATCTTCCTTACACCATTACCGTTATTTAGGGAATGGTGTAGGGATATTCGGACATCTTAATTAGAGAACAGAAGAGATAAGGATAAAGGAGGAAACACCATGCCGCCGATTACAAACGACTGGGAGCCGGCGCTTCGGGAAGAATATAAGAAACCATACTATAAAGACCTGTTTTTGCGAGTCAATGAAGAATACAGCAAATATCAGATTTTTCCACCGGCAGATGACATTTTTAATGCTTTTCATCTGACTCCATTGAAGGATGTCAAGGTTGTGATCTTGGGACAGGATCCTTATCACAACGTGGGACAAGCCCATGGATTATCCTTTTCGGTAAAGCCTGGGATTGATGCCCCTCCTTCCTTGGTGAACATCTACAAAGAACTGGAGGAGGATTTGGGATGTTACGTACCAAACAATGGCTATCTGGTAAAGTGGGCAAAACAGGGAGTTTTGTTGCTTAACACGGTACTTACGGTGCGGGCGCATCAGGCGAATTCTCACCGGGGTATTGGATGGGAGGATTTTACCAATGCGGTGATTCGAACTCTCAATGAGCAGGACAGACCTATTGTATTTTTGCTTTGGGGAAGACCAGCACAGAACAAGATGAGTATGCTGAATAATCCCAATCATTTGATTCTCACAGCGCCTCATCCAAGTCCATTGTCTGCATATCGGGGATTTTTTGGCTGCAAACATTTCAGCAAGACCAATACTTTTTTACAGGAGCATGGGGTAGCGCCCATTGATTGGCAGATTGAGAATATATAAGGAGTCAGAGATGCAGGTTTTATTTGTGGAATATCCAAAGTGCAGCACTTGCAAGAAGGCTAAGAAATGGCTGGAGGAGAATCAGGTGGCATTTTTGGATCGACATATTGTGGAGGAAAATCCAACAAAAGAAGAGTTGAGGGAATGGCATAAGAAGAGCGGATTCCCGTTGAAGAAGTTTTTTAACACTAGCGGTATGCTTTACCGCGAGTTAGAATTAAAGGACAAATTGCCAACTATGACAGAGGAGGAGCAGTATGAACTCCTCGCTGGAAATGGAATGTTGGTGAAGCGTCCAGTGGTCGTGGGGGAGGATTTTGTACTCCTGGGATTTAAGGAAGCAGAGTGGAAAGAAAAATTACTACTTTCTTTTTCCTAAATTATGCTATATAATAGGACACGACCAAAAACTTAGGTCATCATGCTAATACACATGATGAAGGATTATTTAGGAGGAATTAACAATGTTAGTATCAGCAAAAGAAATGCTTCAGAAAGCAAAAGCAGGCAAATATGCCGTAGCACAGATCAACATCAACAACTTAGAATGGACAAAAGCCGTTCTCTTAACAGCAGAAGAATTAAGATCTCCAGTGATCTTAGGTGTATCTGAAGGTGCTGGGAAATACATGTGTGGTTATAAAACTATCGTTGGCATGGTAAACGGTATGTTAGAAGAACTTAAGATTACAGTTCCTGTAGCTCTTCACTTAGACCACGGCAGCTACGAAGGAGCAAAGGCTTGTATCGAAGCTGGCTTCTCTTCTATCATGTTTGACGGTTCTCACTTCGATATCGAAGAGAACGTTGCTAAGACAAAAGAATTAGTTGCAATCTGCAACGAAAAAGGAATGTCCATTGAAGCAGAAGTTGGAGCAATCGGTGGAGAAGAAGACGGTGTAGTAGGTACTGGTGAATGTGCAGATCCAGAAGAATGTAAGAGAATCGCTGATCTTGGCGTTTCTATGTTAGCAGCAGGTATCGGTAATATTCATGGTAAATACCCTGCAAACTGGGCTGGATTAAGCTTTGAAACATTAGATGCAATCCAGCAGTTAACAGGCGATATGCCATTAGTATTACACGGTGGTACAGGTATCCCTACAGAGATGATCCAGAAAGCAATCTCCCTTGGTGTTGCTAAGATTAACGTAAACACAGAATGTCAGTTAGCATTTGCTGCTGCAACTCGTGAGTATGTAGAAGCTGGCAAAGATCTTCAGGGTAAAGGCTATGACCCACGTAAGTTATTAGCTCCTGGTTTTGAAGCAATCAAAGCTACAGTAAAAGAAAAAATGGAAATCTTCGGTTCCATCGGCAAAGCTGATTGCTAAGATGAATCTATAAAATAAAGGGAAGCCTCAGGTTCTTCGGTGTGATCGCCGAGAATCTGGGGTTTTCTATTGTTTATCAATAAGAGGATAAAACAGAGTGGAAGACATTTGACAGTCCACGGTAAGAGAAAGGATAGAATTATGGCAAAGAAAATACCATTTGTAACAAAAGAACAATTAGATGAAATCGTAAAAACATATCCAACCCCTTTCCACATCTATGATGAAAAAGGAATTCGTGAAACAGCCCGCAATTTAAACAAGGCATTTTCTTGGAATGAAGGATTTAAAGAATATTTTGCAGTAAAGGCAACTCCTAATCCTACTATTTTACGAATTTTAAAGGAGGAAGGCTGTGGAACAGACTGTTCTTCTCTTACAGAACTGATGATGTCTGAACGCTGTGATTTTAAGGGACATGAGATTATGTTCTCCTCCAACGAGACTCCAGTGGAAGAGTTTGTAAAGGCAGCAGAGCTTGGTGCCATCATTAATTTAGATGACATTACTCACATTGAGTATTTAAAAAATGCTGTTGGGATTCCAAAAACTATCTGTTGTCGTTTTAATCCAGGCGGATATTTTAAACTTGGTACCAGCATTATGGATAACCCAGGGGATGCCAAATATGGTATGACAAGAGAACAGATTAAAGAGGCATTTCTTACTTTAAAAGAGATGGGAGCAGAAGAATTTGGTATACATTCTTTCTTAGCGAGCAATACTGTATCTAACGAGTATTATCCAGAATTGGCTCGCATTCTCTTTGAATTGGCGGTGGAATTAAAGGAAGAGACAGGCGTTCATATTGGATTTATTAACTTATCCGGTGGAATTGGTATTCCTTATACAGAAGACAAGGAACCAAACGATATTTTTGCCATTGGAGAAGGAGTAAGACAGGCTTACGAAAAGACTCTTGTACCAGCAGGTATGGGAGATGTGAAGATCTTCACAGAGCTTGGAAGATATATGCTGGCACCAAACGGCGGTCTCGTGACCACAGCAATCCATGAAAAACACACTTACAAAGAGTACGTTGGTGTGGATGCCTGTGCGGTTAATTTAATGAGACCAGCTATGTACGGCGCATATCATCATATCACTGTTATGGGAAAAGAAGATGCAGCGAAGGATCACGTATATGATGTGGTTGGTTCTCTCTGCGAAAACAACGATAAATTTGCTATCGACCGCGAACTTCCTGAAATCGAAAATGGAGATATTTTATTTATCCACGATGCCGGTGCTCACGGATTTTCCATGGGATATAATTACAACGGTAAATTAAAATCTGCCGAACTTCTTTTAAAGGAAGACGGACAGGTAGAGATGATTCGACGTGCAGAAACACCGGAGGATTATTTCGCAACATTAGTAGGATTTAATTTCTAGGAGGAAATAGAATGGGATTTTCCAATCAACCCTGTGATGAATGGATTGAAGTGTTAGGTTCCAAAGCGCCGGTACCGGGAGGTGGCGGTGCTTCTGCCTTGGTGGGAGCAACGGGAGTTGCTCTCGGCAACATGGTAGGAAGCCTTACCGTAGGAAAGAAGAAATATGCGGAAGTGGAGGAGGAAATCATTGCCCTTCAAAAAAAGAGTACTAGTCTGCAAAGACAGCTGCTTATTTTGATGGACCGAGATGCGGAAGTGTTTGAACCACTGTCTAAGGCCTACCGTCTTCCGAAAAATACAGAAGAAGAATTGGCATACAAACAAAAAGTGATGGAGGAAGCGTTGCGGGATGCTTGTGCGGTTCCTATGGAGATTATGACAAAGTGCTGTGAGGGCATTGACATTATAGCGGAGTTTGCCCAGAAAGGCTCTGTGATGGCATTGAGTGATGCGGGTGGCGGAGCAGCATTTTTGCGGGCGGCATTGGAAGGCGCCAGCTTAAATGTTTATATCAACACTAAGTCCATGGCGGATTGGGAGTATGCAGAAGAGTTAAATAAACAGGCGGATGAGATGCTTTGCGTTTACACAAAGAAGGCAGACGAGATCTTCCAGAGTGTAAAAAACCGCTTGAAATAGGAGGAACTATGGCGAGACGATTATTAGGAAAAGAAGTGACAGCGGTCCTCAATGAACGAATAAAGAAAGATGCGGAAGCATTAAAGGAAAAAGGTGTTTTTCCAAAACTTGCCTTTGTGCGAGTGGGGGAAAGACCAGATGATCTCTCCTACGAGAGAGGAGCAGCAAAACGTTGTGAAACCTTGGGGGTAGAATACGAAAAACATGTGCTTGATGCAGCTTGCACTCAGGAGGAACTGCTGCAGATCATCGAGACCTTGAATCAGGATGAAAAAGTGCATGGAATTTTAATGTTCCGTCCCCTTCCAAAGCATCTCGATGAAGAAGCGATTGTGGAAGCTATGGCACCGGAGAAGGATGTGGATGGCATCACAAGTGGCTCCATGGCTGGGGTATTTTTGGGAACAAAACAGGGATTTTCTCCATGTACGGCGCAGGCTTGTATGGAAATCCTGAATCACTATGGCATTGACTGCACTGGCAAAAAAGTGGCTGTCATCGGACGCAGTCTGGTGGTTGGCAAACCGGCAGCTATGATGCTTCTTGGGAAAAATGCCACGGTAACCATCTGTCACACAAGAACAAAGGATATGCCGTCTATTGTAAAAGAGGCAGATATTGTTTTGGTGGCAGCAGGCAAGCCAGGGGTCATTGATGGCAGTTATCTGTCCCCAGGACAGATTGTATTGGATGTGGGAATCCATGTAAAGGAAGATGGCACGCTTTGCGGCGATGTGCTGTATGAGGAAGCAGAGCCAGTGGTGGACAGTATTACACCAGTGCCGGGAGGTGTGGGAAGTGTAACTACTTCTGTGCTGGTGGGACATGTGGTGGAAGCCGCCATGCGAAGATTACAATAATAGAAAAGAAGAATATAAGATCTCAATGAGGGATAAAAAAGGAAGAAGCCGCGGCGAAAGCTGCGGCTCTTGCAATATATAGATTTTTATTTTATGATAGCAAGAAGAAAATTGTAAGAATAGAACTTACGGATAAAATACGAAAGGAAAATGGTCTTAGTTAGGAAAAGAGAAGGGAATCAATAGATGCAATATAGAAAAATAGTAGAGGGAACTTTTTTGAATCGTCCCAATCGATTTATAGCCCATGTGATGATAGAAGGAAAAGAAGAAACGGTTCATGTGAAAAATACCGGGCGCTGCAAGGAACTGTTGATCCCCGGTGTGAAAGTATATTTGGAGGAATCCGATAACCCAAATCGCAAAACCAAATATGACCTGGTGACAGTATATAAAGAGGGACTAGGCTTAGTTAATATTGATAGTCAAGCGCCCAATAAAGTGGTAAAAGAATGGCTGGAAAAGCAAGAGTATGACTATATAAAACCAGAATATCGCTATGGGGATTCCCGCATTGACTTTTATATGAAAAAGGGAGAGCAGGAGTATCTGATGGAGGTAAAGGGATGCACGTTAGAGATTGACGGCATAGGTTATTTTCCAGATGCGCCGACGGAGCGAGGAATCAAGCACTTAAAAGAGCTTGCCAAGGCCGCAACATTGGGATATCGCTGTACTGCTGCTTTTGTGATTCAGATGGAAGGAATAAAGGAAGTGCGTCCGAATGTTATCACTCACAAGGCTTTTGGGGATGCTTGGAAGGAAGCCGTAGAGGCAGGAGTAGAGATTTTATTCTTACTTTGCAAGGTGGGAGAAGATACCTTGGAGATTGTAGATCGCGGTGTTTGCTCTGAAAAATAGAGTTTTTTACTTTATATGGAAAATGATTCATTCCTAGGGTTATTTCATCAGTATAGAAAGAATGATATAGATAAAGGAGAAAAGAAATTATGAAATTATTGCTCTGTGCAGTAAATGCGAAATATATTCACTCAAATTTGGCAGTCTACAGCCTGAAGGCTTACAGTCAGGAAACAGCCAAAGCCAATGGGTGGGAAGTGAAACTAAAAGAGTATACCATCAATCACTATGTGGATGACATTTTACAAGATATTTATCGGGAAAAGGCGGACGTGGTAGTCTTTTCCTGTTATATCTGGAATATTTCTATGATCTATAATCTTTGTGAAGATCTGAAATTAGCGGCACCAGAGACAGAGATTTGGCTGGGTGGACCGGAAGTTTCCTACGATAGCGAGATGGTACTTACCAAGCATCCGGAAGTATCCCTTGTAATGTTAGGAGAAGGGGAGCGTACTTTTGATTTACTGCTTTCTGGAAGAAACAAAGAAGAAATTCCGGGAATTGCATGGCGAGAAAAAATGCAGGAAATAAGAAAAAATCCACAGGGACCACTTCTTTCTATGGATGAGCTTCCTTTTGTATATCAGGATATGGATGAATTTGAACACAAAATCGTTTATTACGAAACCAGCAGAGGATGTCCATTTTCCTGCAGCTATTGTCTCTCTTCTATTGACAAGACCGTGCGTTTGCGTTCTTTAGAGAAGGTGTACAAAGAACTGGACTTTTTTATGGAACAGAAGGTACCGCAGGTGAAATTTGTGGATCGAACCTTTAACTGCAATCGTAATCATGCCAGAAGTATCTGGAATTATCTGATGGAGAAGGATAACGGCGTGACAAACTTCCATTTTGAAGTGTCAGCCGATTTGATTACCGAAGAAGACATAGAGATTATGAGTCGGATGCGGCCGGGGTTAATTCAGTTAGAAATCGGAGTGCAGTCTACCCATGAACCTACCATCCGAGAAATTCGAAGAACCATGAACCTTGCCAAATTGCAGGATAAGGTGGCAAAGGTGAAATCTCTTGGCAATATTCATCAGCATTTGGACTTAATTGCTGGACTTCCATATGAAAATCTGGAGCGCTTTGTGGAATCCTATAACGATGTGTATGCCATGGCGCCAGATCAGCTGCAGTTGGGATTTTTGAAGGTGTTGAAGGGCTCTTATATGGAAGAGAAGGCGAAGGACTATCATCTTGTTTACCGCAAAAAGCCGGTGTATGAGGTGATTTCCACAAAATGGATGAGTTACGATGATATCCTTCTATTAAAAAAAGTGGAAGAAATGACGGAAGTGTACTACAATAGCTGTCAGTTCCGCTATACCTTGGAATATTTGCTGCATTTTGTAGAAAGTCCGTTTGCATTTTATGAGGCATTGGGAAATTATTATGAGGAAAATGGTCTCTTTGATCGAAAACACAACCGAACAGCACGGTATGAAATTTTGAGAGATTTTGCCAGAGAGATGCAAATGGGAGAAGAAGATGTGGTGACGGAACTTCTTACCTATGACTTATATCTCAGAGAAAAGATAAAATCCAGACCTCAGTGGGCGAAGGACTTAAAATCTTGGAATAAAATGCATTTGGAATTTTTCCGGCGAGAAGAAGTGGCCATACAATATATTCTGGAACAGCCTTATGATTCCAGAAAGGCGGCAAGACAGTATCATATAGAGGTGCTTTCCTTTGATCCGATAGAGACGGCAAAAATGGGAACCAAGATCGGAGGAGAACGACACCTTCTCTTTGACTATTCCAGAAGAAATCCTCTGAATGCTGATGCAAGGGTGGAAGAAATTCCGTATTTGCACTTGATTGATGAAGAGAAATAGCATAAAATATACAGTGAGATTGTATAAAAAATAGGAAGGTGAATCTATGTACAATAAAAAAAGACAAAAAATTACAGCTATTGTTATTATTGTAGTGATCGTTGCTATGGTAGCGACCTCTGTACTTTCTGGATTTGCTATGTAGTAGTAGAAGACAGAAGAAAGGAAAGGATATTTGATGAAACGAAAACATGTCGTTATTCTGGTTTTTGTGGTGCTTTTGGCTGCTTTTGTAGGCGGCGCTTTGGCCTATATGAACAGTGTAACAAAACAGGAAACATATTTTACCGGCGTTCAGGTGGAAAATATTGATTTAAGCGGCCTTACAAAAGAGGAAGCAGCAGAAAAATTAGATGCATATTGGAATGGGGTTTTAGCGCAGGAAGTAACACTGACGGTGGGAGAGAAATCCAAGTCTGTGTCTTTCGAGGATTTGGGCTTGATTTATACCAATGCGGATATTTTGGAGAAGGCTTATCAGCTGGGACGAGATGACAATCTTATTAAAAACTTCCTCAAAGTAAAAAGCCTGGAGAAAAATCCAGAGACGTTAACTCTTACGATGGCTTTTGAAGAGGATACTTTGGGAACCATAATAGAGAAAAAGACAAAGAAGTTCCAGACAAAGAAGAAAAATGCTACAATCACAAGAAAAGATGGCAAATTTGTCATTGAAGATGAGGTAGATGGCATATCTATTGACTATGATGCCAGCAAGAAGGCATTGACAGAGAAGGTTTCTTCCGATTGGGATCGTGCAGGGTTTTCTTTTGAAATGACTACAACCATTGATAAGCCGGAATATACTGCAGAGATGATGGGGGAGATTAAGGATAAACTTGGTTCCTACTCTACCAGCTATAGCAGTTCTTCTTGGGGAAGAAAGAAAAATGTAGCAACGGGAGCGTCTTTTATCAATGGTTCCGTTGTCTATCCGGGAGAGACATTTTCTGTGTATGAAGTAGTAGCACCATTTACATCTGATCGAGGCTATGCCATTGCGGGAGCATATCAGAACGGAAAGACGGTAGACAGTATGGGAGGCGGTATTTGTCAGGTTTCTACTACTCTCTACAATGCGGTACTTCGGGCAGAACTGGAGATTGTGGAGCGTTCTCCACATTCCATGACGGTAAGTTATGTACCACTCTCTGCCGATGCAGCCATTGCAGGTACTTATAAAGATTTGAAATTTAAGAATAATTTAGATACACCGATCTATATTGAAGGATATGGAGATGGTGGAACCCTTTCTTTCAGCGTTTGGGGAAAAGAGACCAGAGCGGAGAATCGAAGCATTGAATTTTATTCTCAGACCATTTCTTCTACTCCTTCCAAGGAAAAAGAAGTGAAAGATCCGGAGTTAGAGGAAGGAAAGAGAAAGATTATTACGAAAGGTCATACGGGTTACACAGCGAAACTTTGGAAGATTATCTACATAGATGGAAAAGAAGAAGATCGCGTGCTGGTAAATCAAAGCGCTTATTCTGCTTCTGTGACAGAGGTTGCAGTGGGAACAAAGAAGAAGGAAGAGAAAAAAGAGACCGAGAAAGAGGATGAGAATACCGCAGAGGGTACTACGGAAAACACGACAGAAAGTACAGCCCAAAGTGCTACTTCAAGTACAGTAGAGGATACAACGTCTGTGGGAAATTAGATAACATTGGGTTAAGAAACATAAATATATGGTAATAGAGAGGGTCACAGTATGAAGTTGGGCAAGATGCCAGAGAGCGTATTGAAACGCTCTGTGATCAAACAAGTAAAAGTGAATAAAGAAAAACTTCTGATTGGACCTGGCGTTGGGATGGATTACGGTGCAGTTTCCGCAGATGCGGGAGAAAATTTTGTATTTTCCACTGCGCCAGTGACGGGAGATGCCAAGGAGATTGGCGTGAAAGCTATGATGTCTGTGGCCAACAATATTGCGGTATCAGGGGCAGATCCAGTAGGTGTGACGGTGACAATCCTGCTTCCTACGAAGACAGAGGAATCTGTTTTGCGGGATTTATTAAAGGAGATTGCGGCCTATGCGAAGAAAGCCGGCATGACAATTTTAAATGGTCATACGGAGATGATGGATGCCGTCAGTGCACCGGTGATTTCCATTACCGGGGTAGGAAAAAGAAAAGGTTCTTTGATTTCCGCTGCTGGTGCAAAACCGGGACAGGAGATTATTATGACAAAATATGCAGGAGCCTATGGCACTGCAGTGATAGCCAGAGAGCAGGAAGAGGCACTTTTGACTCGCTATCCTATGAGTTTTCTTAAAGAAGCTCAGAAGATGGAAGAGATGTTTTCCATTGTGGAAGATGCAAAGGTTGCCAGAGCATTTTCGGTAACGGCGATGCATGACGTATCGGAATGTGGAGTTTATGGAGCACTCTGGGAACTTGCCGCCGCCTCCAAGGTGGGACTGGAAATTGATTTGGCAAAGGTACCTATGAAACAACATACCGTTGAGATATGTGAGTTTTTTGACTTGAATCCCTACATGCTTCGCGGCAATGGAAGTCTGCTGATGACTGCAGATCAGGGAAGCGCCCTTGTGGATGCGTTGCAAAATGCTGGAATTGAGGCAGCTGTGATCGGTCATATTACAGATAGTCAAGACAAAGTTGTAATCTATGGGGAAGATGCGGATCGCAGATTTCTGGAACCGCCGAGACGAGATGAGATTTACAGAATAGAACAATAAAAAGCGAGGTTGGAGATTATGCGTGAAGAGATTTTGAGACTGATTGAGAAAAATAGCAGAATTGATCTGGGAGAATTGGCAGTGCTTTTGGGCTCCGATGAAGTACTCATTGCCAATGAGATTGCACAGATGGAAAAGGAACATGTGATCTGTGGCTATCATACCTTGATTAATTGGGATAAGACTTCCGATGAAAAAGTAAGTGCCTTGATCGAAGTAAAAGTTTCCCCACAGAGAGGGCTTGGTTTTGATAAATTTGCAGAGAGAATCTACAATTATCCAGAAGTAAAGGCTCTTTATCTGATGTCTGGAGACTATGATTTCTCTGTGGCAATCGACGGAAGAAGCATGAAGGATGTCTCCATGTTTGTGTCTGAAAAATTATCCACCATTGATGGTGTATTATCTACCGCCACTCATTTTGTATTAAAGAAATACAAAGACCACGGTACCGCATTGGTTGCCAAGGCAAAGAGTGAAAGAATGATGATCACACCATAAAAATGCAGGAAGGAATGAGACAGCATGAGAAATCCATTATCAGATAAAGTAATTAATATAAAACCATCCGGAATCCGTAAATTTTTTGACATTGTAAGTGAAATGCCTGATGCCATTTCCTTAGGTGTGGGGGAACCAGATTTTGATACTCCATGGTATGTCAGAGAGGAAGGTATTTATTCTCTGGAAAAGGGAAGAACCTTCTACACATCCAATGCTGGTCTGCAGGAATTAAAGGATGAGATTGCTCTTTATTTGGAACGACGTCAGGGATTATCCTATGATCCAAAGGGAGAAATCATGGTGACGGTAGGCGGCAGTGAGGGTATTGATGTAGCTCTTCGTGCTATTTTAAATCCAGGGGACGAAGTGATTTTACCGGAACCTTGCTACGTATCCTATTTGCCATGTATCACTTTGGCAGATGGGGTACCGGTGCAGATTGATTTAAAAGAGGAAAATAAATTTAAGCTGACACCGGAAGAGCTTTTGGGTGCCATTACAGATAAAACAAAAGCCTTGATTTTGACTTTCCCGAATAATCCAACGGGAGCCATTATGACAAAAGAAGATTTGGCACCGCTTGTGGATATTATTATTGAGAAAGATATCATTGTAATTACCGACGAAATCTATTCTGAGCTTACATACGGAACAGAGCATGTCAGCATTGCAAGTTTTCCGGGGATGAAAGAGAGAACCATCTACATTAATGGATTTTCCAAGGCCTATGCTATGACTGGATGGAGATTGGGATATGCCTGTGCACCAAAACTGATTTTAGAGCAGATGCTTAAAATTCATCAGTTTGCGATTATGTGTGCGCCAACTACATCTCAGTATGCGGCTGTGGCAGCGCTTCGCCATTGTGACGGTGAAGTACAGAAGATGCGGGAGGCTTACAATCAGAGAAGACGTTTTGTACTGAAGAATTTTGAGGATATGGGCTTACAGTGTTTTGAGCCAGAAGGTGCATTCTATGCTTTCCCATGTATCAAGGAATTTGGCATGACCTCTGACGAATTTGCCACAAGATTTCTTCAGGAAGAAAAGGTAGCCGTTGTACCGGGAACTGCCTTTGGAGATTGCGGAGAGGGATTTCTTCGAATTTCCTATGCCTACTCCATTGAAGAATTGCGAGAGGCATTGGGACGTATGAAACGATTTGTGGAGAAACTCCGCAGCTTAAAAGCATAATTTTCTACGAAAAAGGAGAAAACATGTTAAACATAGTTTTATTAGAGCCGGAAATGCCGGCCAATACAGGAAATATCGGAAGAACCTGTGTGGCAACGGGAAGTGTGCTTCACTTGATCGAGCCTATGGGATTCCGTTTGAATGAGAAGATGATCAAGAGAGCTGGTCTTGATTACTGGGATAAGCTGGATGTGAGAACTTATATCAATTATGAGGACTTCCTAGAGAAAAATCCTGGGGCAAAGATCTATATGGCAACCACCAAATCCAAACAGACCTATACGGATGTAGAGTATGAAGATGGCTGCTATATTATGTTTGGAAAGGAAAGTGCAGGAATACCGGAAGAAATTCTTTTGGACAACAAAGAAACCTGTATTCGCATACCGATGCTTTCTGATATTCGCTCTTTGAATCTGTCCAACTCCGTGGCGATTGTGACCTATGAGGCACTTCGTCAGCTGAATTTCAACCATATGCAGTTGGAAGGACAGCTTCATCATTATGAATGGTAAAATGATATGGAGAAGGAGATAGATTTGCTTTTCTGGAGCCAAGAATATTTCCGCTAAAAATAAGGATAGGGTAAATCAAAGGTTTTATTTTGATTTATCCTATCCTTTTGTTTATAATAAAAAATTATGATTCTTTGTATGCTGATTTTCTGTTGGGAAAACGTTTACTGAAATTCTACGATCGTAACGCCGGCTTCTCCTTCGCCGAAGGTGCCGAGACGGTAGGATTTTACGTGTTTTTGACGTTTCAGGTAAGTGTGAATACCCTTTCGCAGTGCGCCGGTTCCTTTTCCGTGTACAACGGTTACCTGATTTAATCCAGCAAGGTAGGCATCGTCCAAGTACTTATCTAAGACAGCAGTGGCTTCATCCACCGTCATACCGAGAAGGTTGATGTCAGGGGAAATGTGGGCAGCTTTGTTGATGCCTTTTCCACCGCCAGCGCTGTGGACCACTTTTTCCGGTGCTGGTTTTGGTTTTTTCATGATTTCCAGATCTTTGATATTTACCTGGGACTGAAGCAGTCCCATCTGTACGGTTAGATCCCCCTTGGCATTTGGCAATGTTTTTACCGTGCCCTCCAGAGAGAAGGTGTGAACAAATACCAAATCCCCCACATGGAAATCGCTTCGCACGTGACTTCCTTTTTTTCCGGAACCACGGTAGGCAAGTTTGGCTTCCAGACCACGCATCTCTTTTCCGAGTTTGCTTCTGGTTTCTTCCATCTTTTTGTTGGTGTGAACGCCAGTCTGTTTTTCCCAACCGTGGAATTTGCGGATGGACTCGTCCGCCAGAGTTTTTGCGTTGCTGACAATATCATGGGCTTCTTCTCTGGCCTTTCGAAGCATCTCTTCGCGTTTTTCTTTGATATCCTCTTTTTTCTGTTTTAAACTGTCTGCCAATTCACGAGCTTCCTGTTTCATGGCTTCAATCTTTGCTTTTTCTTCTTCAATCTCTAATTTTGTTTTTTCTAACTCTGCTAACAGTTCCTCAAAATCCTGTACATTTTCATCCAACTGATCTTTGGCATTCTCAATAATGGAGGCATCCAAGCCCAATTTTTGAGAAATGGCAAAGGCATTACTTTTTCCAGGAATGCCAATCAGAAGTTTATAGGTTGGAGACAGGGTTTCGATGTTGAATTCGCAGCAGGCATTTTCAATACCTTCTTCAGAAAGAGCAAATCCCTTCAGCTCGCTGTAGTGGGTAGTTGCCATAGTTGGCACCCCAAGGTTGTGGAGATAGGTAAGGATGGACATGGCGAGAGCGGCTCCTTCCTGAGGATCCGTACCGCCGCAAAGCTCATCTAACAGTACCAAAGAACGGTAATCTGCATTTTCTAAAATGTGGACAATATTTGTCATGTGAGAAGAAAATGTGGATAAGCTCTGTTCAATACTCTGTTCGTCTCCAATGTCTGCAAACACTTCCTCAAAGACAGAGAGACGAGAACCTTCAAAGGCAGGAATGTGAAGTCCAGCTTGTCCCATTAAAGTGAGAAGTCCCACTGTTTTTAGGGAAACGGTTTTACCACCGGTGTTCGGTCCGGTGACAATCAGCATGGTATAATCTTCCCCCATCTGGAAATTAAGAGGAACTACTGTTTTCGGATTCAACAGGGGGTGACGGCCGTATTTAATATCAATGATGCCATCCTCATTAAAAATTGGTTCACTTCCCTCGTAGGATTTTGCAAATTTTCCTCGTGCAAAAATGAAATCCAACTGAGTGAGAAGCTGGTAGTTATCGTAAAGATTGTCCTTTTCGAAGGCAGCCTGTTCACTTAACACAGATAAAATGCGGTCAATTTCTGCTATTTCCTGAATATCCAGTTCTTTTAACTGGTTGTTCATCTGTACCACTTCCCTAGGTTCAATGAAAAGTGTGGAACCGGAGGAAGATTGATCGTGGAGCATACCGGAAAAAGAACTTCTGTGTTCCGCTTTTACCGGAATACAGTAGCGGCCATTTCGCATGGTAACTAAACTGTCCTGCAGCATGTTTTTGTTGGTAGGAGAGTTTACGATGGAGGCCAATTTACTGTGGATTGCTTGGTTGGTCAGTTTCTTGTTGCGGCGAATCTCCTTTAATTTGGCAGAAGCATCATCGGCAATCTCATTTTCAGCCAAAATGCATCGACGAATTTCTGTCATAAGAGAATGGAGTGGACAAAGGCTGTCAAAGGTTCCCTGAAGGGAATCATCCAGCAGGTCCTCGTCTTCTGTGGAACCGTATTCTGCCACCTGTTCTGTCAGTGACAGAAGTCCAGCGATGGCCAAAAGTTCCTTGGTATCTAAGGTAGAGCCAATCTCCAACAATTTCAGAGAAGGGCGAATATCGTAAAGTCCGGAAAAGGACAGATTTCCTCGCTTGTAAATGCGGGAGAGGGCATCTCTTGTCTGGGCCTGTCGTTCCTTAATCTCCATCAAATCAGCGGAGGGCACAAGGTGAAGGCACATCTCCTTAGCCTGTGCAGAGGAGGCGAAAGGTTCCAGACGTTGTATGATCTTGTCATATTCTAGTGTGTGTAAAACTTTTTCGTTCATTCTTATATCCTCATGTCTTGTTTTCTTGTAAACCTATGTTGTATTGCGGAAAAATAGGAAGATTAAAGCTCTTCCTGTGGCTTTTCTCCTGTTGGGAGAATAAATCGGGCAAAGGTAAAGGTAGCTTTTGCAAGGAGGGTATCATCTTCGGTCAGAAGGTGAACGTCCACAAAGGCCATTCGTTTGCCATCTTTAATCAAGGTCGCCTCGGCGTAGAGATAGTCTAAATCCAATCCCGGGCGCATATATTGGATATTGCCATCTACCGTGGTGATGGTACTTTCTGCGTCTAAATGAATGGCAGCAGCGCCAGCCGTTGTGTCGGCAATGGTAAACAAAACGCCGCCATGTAAGCCGCCGATGGGATTTAAAAATTCTGGTTTAATCTTTAATCTTGTTTTACAGTATCCATCTTCATATTGTAAAACTTCCAGTCCAAGGTACTCGGTAAAGGTATTTTCAATTCTTTGCTGAAAGAACGCAGCGGATTCCGGGAGAATCTGCGCAGCGATATTTGGTTTGTTTGTGTTCATATAAGTACGTCCTTTCTTACTTCTAGTGGGTGATTTATCATGTTGACAATAACCCACTTTATTGTATCACAAAATGGGAAAAAAGAAAGAGAAATTGGGTTGTTTCTCCATTTCAAGTGGGTTATACTAGAAAATGATATTGTAAAATAAGAAAAGTATAGATAGAAAGAGGAATAAAATATGCAGTATATTGGTGACTTAAAAGAAGGAATGATGATATCCGAGATTTATCTTTGCAAAAATAAAACCGTGGCAAAGACAAAGGCAGGAAAAACATATTATTCCCTGACATTACAGGATAAAACAGGATATTTGGATGCGAAGATTTGGGAACTTTCCAATGGAATAGAAAATTTCGAACAGTTAGATTATATTAAGGTGGAAGGTCTGGTAACCAGCTTTCAGGGAAGCCTGCAGTTAAATGTAAAACGTCTGCGCAAATCCTACGAGGGACAGTATGATCCAGCGGATTATATTCCATGCACAGACAAGGATGTGGAGGAGATGTACAAGGAGATCATCAAGATGATCAATAGCATTTCCAATACATATTTAAAACAGCTCTTAACAGCAGTGTTTGGTGACAAGGGATTTGCTACATCCTTTAAGGCACATTCCGCAGCAAAAAGGGTACATCACAGCTTCATGGGAGGCTTGTTGGAACATACTTTGGCCGTGGCAAGACTTTGTGACTTTTACTGTACCCAGTACCCAATATTAAATAGAGATCTGCTGATTACATGTGCTCTGTGCCATGATATCGGAAAATTAAAGGAACTTTCTGATTTCCCAGAAAATGACTACACAGACGAAGGCCAGTTAGTGGGACACATCGTTATGGGAACCATTTTACTGGATCAGGAGATGAAAAAAATCCCAAATTTCCCAGTGCAACTTGCCAATGAGGTAAAACACTGTATTCTTGCCCACCATGGCGAATACGAATACGGATCTCCAAAGAAACCAGCCCTGATTGAGGCAGTGGCGCTGAACAAGGCGGATGACACAGATGCCAAGATTCAGACTTTCAAGGAAGCCTTAATGGAAGACAAGGAAAACACCGGATGGCTGGGATACAATCGTTTGTTTGAGGGAAATATCCGTCAAACTGGAAAGTATGAGAAATAGAAAATGATGAAACCAACGATGGAAATGAAAAAGAATCAGGATTACGAAGTATATATTGAGGACATGAGCTCTGACGGTGCAGGTATCGGCAAGGTGGGAACCTTTCCCCTCTTTGTGAAGGACACTGTTATAGGAGATCGCGCCGTGGTAAAGGCCATCAAATTGAAAAAAACATACGGTTTTGGTCGTTTGATGGAAATCATAGAGCCATCTAAGGACCGTGTGGAGGCAAAATGTCCCGTGGCACGTCAGTGCGGCGGCTGCAATCTGCAGCATTTAAGCTATGAGAAGCAGTTAGAATACAAATATAATAAGGTAAAGGGTTGTCTGGAACGAATCGGCGGTCTCAAAGACATCGAGGAGAAGATGGAGATGACACTTGGCATGGAGGAACCATTTTACTACCGCAATAAAGCACAATTTCCAGTGCGAAGAAACAAAGATGGACAGATTGCCACAGGATTTTTTGCAGGTAGAACCCACTCCTTGATTGAGAATGATCACTGCTGCATTCAGGCAAAAGTAAACGACGACATTCTTGCCGCTGTAAAGGCATATATGAATCGTTACAATCTGGAACCATACAATGAAGAACTTCACACAGGTCTGGTACGTCATATCCTTACCAGAGCAGGTTTTGTTACCGGTGAAGTGATGGTGTGTCTCATTTTGAATGGCACAGCAAAACAGCTTCCAAATCTGCAGGAATTGGTGGATGCACTGACAAAAATTCCAGGAATGACAAGCATTGTTGTCAACACAAACCGCGAAAAAACCAACAAAATCCTGGGGAACAAAGTGGAAACCATCTGGGGTAAATCCTACATCGAAGATTACATTGGAAACGTAAAATATCAGATTGGGCCGCTGTCCTTCTACCAGGTAAACCCAGAACAGACGAAGGTGCTTTACGGAAAAGCACTGGAATTTTGTGAGTTAGAGGGCAACGAAACTGTGTGGGATCTCTACTGCGGAATTGGAACCATCTCCCTGTTCCTTGCCCAGAAGGCAAAACAGGTCTACGGCGTGGAGATTGTGCCGGAGGCCATCGAAGATGCCAGACGTAACGCTCACTTAAATCAGATGGAAAATGTAGAATTCTTTGTGGGAAAAGCAGAGGAAGTATTGCCGGAAGCCTATGAAAAAAGCAACGGTGCGATGTATGCCGATGTGATTGTGGTAGATCCACCACGAAAAGGTTGCGATGAAAGCCTTCTGGCAACCATTGTAAAGATGAAGCCAAAGAAGGTGGTATATGTCAGCTGCGATCCAGCCACCTTAGCAAGAGATTTAAAATATCTCACCGGAGAGGGCTACGAAGTGAAAAAAGTACAGCCTGTTGATATGTTCCCGATGGGAACCCACGTGGAGACGGTCTGTTTGATGTCTAAAAAAGAAAAATAAATCGCGAAAAGTGGCG
>CAYLUV010000004.1:31614-36639 GCA_964386955.1 uncultured Lachnospiraceae bacterium | reverse complement strand
ACCGATTAGAAGTACCCGCTTGATTAGTTTTCCATCCAAACCTCCAATAAAAATGATGCCACAGAGGAAGAAGGTAATATCTAATGTAGTAGAAAGGTCTGGCTGTGATACCACCATGAAAAGCGGAATGGCACACAAAATCGCCAGCTTTGCCAACACCTTTAAATCATCCATCTCATCCTCATGTTCCCGAATAAAATAGGCCACAAAAAGAATCATAACAATTTTCGTCACCTCGGAAGCCTGCAAAGAAAATCCTCCAAAGGACAGCCATCTCTTGGCACCGCCTACGGTCTTTCCAAAAAACTTTACCGCCAACAAAAGTACCAGATTAAATCCGTATAAAACCCAGATATAATGAAACAGAATATTGTAATCGATCAGAGAGACGATCACCATCGCCCCAAGGCCAAGACAAAGTCCTATAATCTGTTTTTTTACATAGTCTGGATTGGCACTGTTGATATACATAATACCCAGCATAACGGTAGCGAGAATCGTAAACATCAGAAGAAAGCTGTAATTCGAAAGCTGATATTTTCGGTTTTTTCGATTCATTGAATCACTTCCTACTGTTTAATCTTTAAGTCTTTAATTGGGATATTAGCCATCAGTGCTGGAGCAGAACCAGAGCCACCCTCCACATCTGCCTGTGTGATCTGAATGTCAAGACCTTCTTTATCGATCTCCATATATTTTGAAATAACTTCTAAAATATCATTTTTGATCATCTCCATAATCTCTGGAGAACAGTTGGCACGATCAGACACCAACAATAATTTTAAGCGATCCTTCGCATAATCTCCGGATGTACGTTTTTTGAAAAATAAGTCCATGAATCCCATGGTTGCTCCTCCTTAATAACCTCTTTTGAATAATTTACCCAATTTTTTGAAAAATCCTTCTTCTGCTAACGGAAGAAATGGAACTTCCTCTCCCATAATTCTGTGACAGATATTTACATATGCTTTTCCTGCATCTTCAGAAGAACCTACCACTGGATTTCCTTCGTTGGTTGCAATAACAATACTTTCATCGTAAGGTACTACACCGATTGGATCGATGGCAAGAATCTCTTCCACGTCTTCCACAGACATCATATCACCGCGTTTTACCATATCCATACGAATTCTGTTTACAATAAGGCGAATGTCTTTAATATCGTTTGCCTCTAAAAGGCCAATAATACGGTCCGCATCACGGATTGCAGATACTTCTGGTGTAGTTACAATCAAGGCTCTGTCTGCACCAGCGATGGCATTTTTGAATCCCTGTTCAATACCTGCTGGACAGTCAAGGAGTATGTAATCAAACTCTTCTTTTAATTCCTCTGTTAATTTTTTCATCTGCTCCGGAGTTACAGATGTCTTATCTCTTGTCTGTGCAGATGGAAGAAGGAAAAGATTTGGATATTTTTTATCTTTGATTAACGCCTGTTTTACACGGCAATTTCCTTCTACTACGTCTACCAGATTGTACACGATTCTATTTTCCAGACCCATAACTACATCCAAATTTCTTAATCCGATGTCAGTATCGATCATTACTACTTTCTTGTTTAACTGGGCAAGCCCGGTACCAAGGTTGGCTGTTGTTGTTGTTTTTCCTACGCCGCCCTTACCTGATGTCACTACAATTACTTCACTCATGTCTTTTCCTCCACTTTTTATCTGACTCATTACTTATACACTTGTATTGATGTCATTCATCAATGCCCTGGAGATTGGCTCAATGTAGATATTTTCTTTCTCCACATAAGCAATCTTTGTCTCTGGATCCTTTCCACTGCCTATCTTTCTTCTTCTCTTAGGCTTTCTCTTGTCATCCGGAGAGCGGGCAATCAGATCACCGATTCGAATCTGCATTGGCTGCATATCCAAGGAAAGTACGAATGCGTTCCGATTTTCCGGATACCCTGCACTTACGCTTCCCTTCAAACATCCCAGCACCACTACGTTTCCGCCAGCTACCACATCTGCGCCAGGGTTTACATCCCCCACAATCACAATACTGTTTTCCACTTCAATGGTCTGACCAGATCGCAGCGTACCTCGGTAAAACTGTCCATCGCTGGATAGATTTCCCTGTTCATAGTACCCTGGGACGGTTTTGATCAGTTCTTCTTTGTAATCTTCTTTTTCCTTCGTGAACGCTTCCCGAAGCTTTTGGCCATACTGCTCTACTGCAGCTTTAAAATATGCTTCGTTTCTTTCATCCCCATCGATCACATAAGAAATATGAACTTCACTGCTTTCTTCAATCTTGTCAATTACCTCATTTTGCTGCTCAAAAGTCAATTCCTTTCCCTCGAAGCGAATAGCAATCTGACTGTCGCCAGAAAAGAATTTCGCTGATTGAGAAAAACGTTCACCGACATGATGAAGAAGCTCTGTAAAATCAGTTTCCGGATCAAGATACAGCGTAAAGCCGTATTTATTTCCCTTTATCATAACAGGATTTTTCATTGATTCACCTCTTCTAGTCATTCGATACGGCACCAGAACTTGGGTACAGTGCCTTCTTGTTCTTCTTCTCATCCTTGGAGAGAAGTCCAAAATAATATTTATATACATCCCTTGCAGTCTCTGCTGCGTAGGAAGAAGTATATCCATAAGGAATAACGGTGGTTACAGAAATCTCTGGATTATCGTAAGGACCATAGGAAATAAACAGCGCATGGTTGGCGCGCTTAGTATTCTCCTGAGCCGTACCAGTCTTTCCTGCAATCTTATAATTTTTGATTCCTTTAAATAAATGGTTGATGGTACTCTTCTTGCCGTAAACCACCTGATACATACCATATTTTACGGCATTCCATGTGGAATCACTAAAATCAATCTGATCTACCAGTTCTGGTTCATAGGTTTCTAACACTTCCCCCTCTGCATCTGTCACATTCTTTAGGATGCTCAGATTATAAAGATTTCCTTTGCTGGCTAAAGCCGTAACGTATCTTGAAATCTGACTTGGGGTGTAACTGTTAGTACCCTGTCCAATGGCAGAACGCACAGAGTCACTGTCTGAAATATTCGGCGCAGATTCTGTCAGTTCAATGCCTGATTTTCTGTCAAAACCGAACAGTTCTGCGTATTTTGTCAGTACCTTCAAACCTCGGTCTGAGTTGTATTCTCCGTTCTTAAGACCCATCCTATATCCTAACTCATAAAAGAAGTAATTGCAAGAGACTCCAATGGCAGTCTGTACATTTATTTTGCCATGTTTACTTGGATAAATCCAACATTTTGCTGGTGGATACACCTCATTGTAAATTCCTTTTGTGTTAATGATAGAATATGGATCCACATACCCTTCTTCCAAGGCTGCAGATGCCACCAATGGCTTGTACGTGGAACCCGGTGCTGTCTTTTGCTGGGTAGCACGATTGTACATCGGATTAGTCTTGTCCTCCAAAAGGGAGGCATAGTAATCATTATTGATACCATTTGCCAATTCATTGTTGTCGTAGCTTGGATAGGATACCAATGCTTTCACCGCACCTGTTTTTGTATCTGTCACTACGATAGAGCCGGAACATGGATCCAGCGCAAGCTGTGCCGGTGTAATCTCCAGATTTCGTATCTTTCTCTTCATAAATTCATAGGATCCCAGACTGTAGTTTAACAGTGCGTTATAATCCTCATCTTTTTTACTTAATACCTTCTGGTCATACAGCAGAAGACACACATCTCTTCCTGACAATACACTTGATTTTATCATGTATTTATAAAGAAGTTTGTCAAAATCTGCCTGGCTGTTCATTTCCTCTTCAATGTACTGCACCAGTGCATCATACATCTCCGCTGTATCATAATATGCCGTTCCAAGTTTCAATTCGGAAATATCTATCCATTCCTTGTTGATGGCATATCGTAAGAACTTCTCCAGAGAAATGCGATCATTTTTCCAATCCAGATACGTCTCATCCTCTGTATTGATCAAGTTGCTGTTCAATACATTTTGTTCACTTAACATAGAATACACGTAAAGCATATATTCTTGCATCTCATCAGAAAGATTCTTCTGCTTGGATCCGCCCTTTAACTGGCCTGATATTTTGTTAATGACCTGCTTTTTCTTATTCTCATAGATCTTATAGACTTGCTTTTCATGATCTGTGGCAGAACTTGTATTCAAGGTATCGATATCCACCACGTTATTATCGATCAAAGCAAAATACACATCATTCATCGGGATGAGTTTTTCACTGCCTCCGCTGGATGCAGAGGTGAGCTTTGTAAGAATAATTCCCGCAATACGCTGCTCCAGCATATTGTAACAGTATTTTTGCAGTTCACTGTCGATGGAGAGGGTAACATTGTTTCCAGCCTTTGCTTCCGTGGAACTTGCCACCTGTAAGATTTTTCCAAGGTTATCTACATAAACCTCCTGTTTTCCCTTCTCTCCGCGAAGATAGGATTCCATTTTCTGCTCAATACCGCTCTTTCCAATGACATCGGTGGAAGTATAATAGGCAGGATCTTCCTCCTTCACCCCTTCATTCATATTTTCCAGTTCAGAGGAAGAAATAACACCGGTATAGCCAATGATGTGGGCAAAATATTTGCTGTCATTATATACACGAAGAGAATCTGTAGTTACCGTGATACCCGGATACTGTTCTGGATTTTCCTCGATGGCAATCAGCGACTTTTCACTGACGTCGCTGGCCACTGTTACCGGATTGGTCTGTGAATAACGGTTCATATATACGCTATAGCGAACTGCCATAATCTTCAAGGTATCTTCTTTGCTGTATTCCTCAGCAATTCCAAACATCTCTGTCTTTGTAAGACCACCTTCCCCACAGCGAAGGAACTCATATACCTGATCTGCACTGCTCTCCAAAAGTTTCTGGGCCTTAATTTTTTGTTCTCCCTCCAGACTGTCCACACTAGTAATACTATAGACATCCTTTAAAAATCGAGTAAGAGAACTTCCAGATACCGTAAATTTTAATTTTCCTCTCTTGGTAAGTACGATTGGAAAATCGTTGACAATCTCATCTCCATTCGCCTCCAGAACAGT
>CAYLUV010000004.1:26180-31604 GCA_964386955.1 uncultured Lachnospiraceae bacterium | reverse complement strand
ACAGTGATCAAACTGTGTATCATCTTATTTTTTTCATAATTTTCTGATGTTTTGTTCGCCTTTGCTTTCGCTGCAATTTCGTCAGAATTTTCCATCACAACGGTATAGGCGAGTTTATTATAGGCAAGCACCTTGCCATTGGTATCGTATATCGTCCCGCGAGATCCTTGGGTAGTAATGGTCTTTTTGGACCGCAAAACGAAATTATTAAGATGCTCTTCTCCATTTATAATCTGCAGATTAAACAGACGAACAACCAGCATGGAAAACAGGACCATAAAGATCGCCGCCAGCAAAAGCAGACGATTGGTGAGGAGCATAATTAAATTTTCTTTGATTCTTTTTCCCATAAATTATGCACTCCTTTTTTCATACATCCGAAGTTTTCCGTCAATCCACAAAAGCACAAAATAAAGCACCATACCCACAAAAAGGGTATATACCGTTTCCGGAAGAATGATTCGTCTAAAATAGAAAAGGAAATCCCATTTGCTGCGCATAAAATAAAAGAGGAAATAAATAATCCATCCGTAGATAAAATCATTCAATGCAATCATAGCAATGGGAAGCACCACTTCCTCCGCATAAAATAAATGGTTAAAAAATCCATTCACATAGCCGATTGCCATGTAAATCAATGCGTAAATTCCCAAATAACCTCCAAAAAAGACATCCAGCAAGAGTCCGGAAAAAAATCCCACAATCATTCCCGTTTTTCTGCCTCGCATCAAGCCAATGGCCATCACTGTAATCAGCATAATATTGGGAGTGATATCCGCCAGCGGAAAAAAGTGAAACACCGCAGTCTGCAGAGTAAAGGAACCTACTATGATTCCAAAATAAACGAAAAATTTAATTATTTTTTGTTTCATCTTTTCTCATTCCTTCTCTTTATTCTTTGGAAATATCCGGCACATCTTTTAACTGTGTAATGACCAACACTTCCTGCAGATGTTTAAAATCCACCACAGGTGTCAATTTTGCAGTCTGTGTCAGTTTTGTCTCATCCAATTCCACCTCGGATACATAACCGATGGAGATGCCCTCCAGATATTTAGAACTAATATTGGATGTTACCAGTTCTGCATCTTCCTTCACCTTTGCATCCTTAGAAATATATTCTACATCGATATAGTCATTTTCAATATTTTTCAAGTTTCCCTTTACCATACAGGTGTCCTGGGTATCTAAAAACATGGCGCTGACACTGCTGGTATCATCAATGATGGATTTGACCTTGGACCAACCATCTCCCACCTCAGTGACAATTCCCACCAAGCCGCCATCTGCAATGACATTCATATCCACCTTGATGCCTGCTTCCTCACCTTTGTCAATGAGAAATACCTTAAACCAGTTTCCAGTTCCCTTTCCAATAACTCTGGCACCCACCGTAGGATAATCAGAATAACGCTCAGAAAGCTGATACATATCTCGCAAACGATCTAACTCGTAACGATCTTGCAGCAAGGATCGATTCTGCATGGTAAGCTCATCTACCTTCTGTTTTAAAGTCTCATTTTCACTTTGAAGGTCTCGAATATTCTCAAAAGCACTGAACTTATCAATAAACCAGTTTCCGATGCCATTAATGCCCTTTTGCATCGGCATAATAATGGATGTGGTTATGTTGGTCAGTGGATTTTTTCTATCCTTTGCTCCAAAAAATGCACTGAGCATCAAAAGCAGAGCACAAACACCAGTGAAAATAAGCAGCATATATCTTGGTGTCAATTCAAATTTTCTTCTGCCTCTCATCTATGTCCTCCATTCATCTTCCGGGTCATATCCATGTTCCCGAAAGCTATAATACGATTGATTTCCAATAATAATGTGGTCTGATACCGGTATACCAATCAACTGTCCCGCTCGCTGCATTCTCTTGGTAAGAATAATATCTTGATTACTGGGACTTGGATCACCGGAAGGATGGTTATGTACTAAAATAACATAGACAGCCTGGGCTTTTAATGCCTCAAGGAAGACTTCCCTTGGCGAAGAAAGTGCCGCATTCACCGTTCCCACGGACAACCTCACTTCCCGAATCAGGCTGTGTTTGCCATCCAACAGCAATAAATACACTTCTTCCCTCGTCAAATAACGCACCTGTTCCATAAAATAGGAAGCAATGCAATCTGGCGAGTGAAAATTAAGCCGTTCCTTTGCCTCCGCCTTGGCAATGCGCTTGGCAATTTCTCCGATACACCTAATCTGTATGGCCTTTACCTTGCCCACACCTTTTAGGCTCAGCAATTCCTCGTAGGATATCTGATAGATTCCAGCCAGACTTTCATATTGTCCATTTAAGGCTATAATCTCCCTGGCAAGTTCCACTGCACTTTTTTCTCGGGTGCCATTTTTTAGTACTACCGCCAAAAGCTCCGCATCTGATAAAACCTCTGGTCCAAAGGCCAAACATTTCTCATAGGGGCGCTCTAACATTGGCAAATCCTTCACTGTCCTGTTATGTTCTTTCATTCTTTGTCCTTTCCCACTCTCCAGGTACATCCGCACCGATCAAAAGGACAAAATAACCTCTATCTAATCAATCTTATCATAGAAATTTTCTTTTGTATAGTTTCCAACTTGTGAGGATTTTCTTAAAGTTTTATGAAATCGTCGCAAGCCCTTTCTCCACAATTTTCTGAAGTGACATCATAATTCCAAATTTCACATGAGGGTAAGTAAGACCACCCTGGAAATATACGGCATATGGATCTTTCAGCGGACCATCTGCACTAAGTTCGATGGAGGCACCGGATATAAAAGCACCTGCGGCCATAATAACATCGCTGTCATAGCCAGGCATCGCCCATGGTTCCGGCTTTACATAGCTGTCCACAGGAGCTGCCGCCTGAATACCCTCACAAAATGCCACCAAAAGCTCTGGGTTACCAAACTCTACCGCCTGAATAATATCATGTCTGGATTCAGTACCATTTGGAATTACCTTAAATCCCAGTCTTTCATAGATATTGGCTGCAAATACCGCACCCTTTAGGGCGCTGTTTACTACCGTTGGTGCCAAGAATAAGCCCTGGAAAAATCGGTCATTTACGCCAAGGGAAGCACCGACTTCTTTTCCCAGTCCTGGTGAAGTGAGACGGTATGCCGCATTTTCAATACATTCCTTTGTACCACAAATATAGCCGCCGATTGGCGCCAATCCACCACCTGGATTTTTAATCAGGGAACCTACCACCATATCTGCTCCCACTTCAGATGGCTCTTTCTCTTCCACAAATTCACCATAACAGTTATCCACCATACAGATGACATCCGGCTTAATGGATTTTACAAAGGAAATCAGCTCTCCAATTCGTTCCACAGACAGAGTTGGTCTTGTGGCATACCCCTTAGAGCGCTGTATTGTCACTAATTTTGTCTTTTCATTGATGGCATCTTTGATCCCTTCAAAATCAAATCCGCCATCGGGAAGAAGATCCACTTCCCGATAAGAAATGCCATATTCCTTTAAAGACCCCTTGGATTCACGGATTCCGATTACTTCCTCTAAAGTATCATATGGACGTCCCACTGGAGATAACAGTTCATCCCCCGGTCTTAAATTGGACATCAGCGCTAATGCTAAGGCATGGGTACCGCAAGTAATCTGTGGTCTTACCAGTGCATCTTCTGTCTTAAAGATGTCTGCATATACCGCTTCCAAAGTTTCTCTTCCCATATCGTTGTATCCATATCCGGTAGTGCCGCAAAAATGTGCTTCTGCCAGCTTATTTTTCTGCATGGCATAGAGAACCTTCATTTGATTAAACTCTGCAATCTCATCAAACTCTTTGTATCTTTCCTTTAATTCTTCCTCTACTTTTATAGCAAAATCATAGACTTCCGGTGAAATCCCCAGAGTCATGTAATAATCTCGTAATGTCATATGTGTTCCTTTCTTCTATATCATTCCCTTTTCCTGCAGCATTGCTAAAATGTCTGTCAGAATCTGGTCTTCTCCTTCGTAGTTTCCTTTATCTATCCACACTGGTTCCTTCTCTCTGCGAAACCATGTGAGCTGACGTTTAGCAAAACGTCTCGTATCTCGTTTTAATATTTCCACTGCCTCAGAAAGGGTACATTCGCCCTCCAGGTAAGCAAGGATTTCTTTGTAGCCTAAGCCCTTCATAGACACCATATCTCGATGACATCCCATCTCTTTTAGGGTTTTTACTTCTTCCACCAATCCCTGTTCTATCATCTGATCGATTCGTTTTTCAATGCGTTCATAGAGCACGGCGCGATCTTGATGCAGAACCAAGTAAAGAAATTCATAAGGGGATTCTTTCTGTCTTTCTTCTGCATTGTGTTGGGAAATCTTCTTTCCGGTGCTTTTGTAAAATTCCAAAGCACGACTCACTCGTTTTACATTATTTTTGTGAATTTCCTGTGCTGCCTCTGGATCACAGGCCTGCAGCATCTGATGAAGTGCCTCTTCTCCCTGGGTTTTTGCCACTTCCCACAGTTCTTCCCGATAAGGATTGTCTTCCTCCGCCTGGGTAAAATCAATGTCATAAAGCACTGCCTGAATGTAAAATCCTGTCCCCCCCACTAAGATAGGAATCTTATTTTTGGCATAGATTTCTTCCATGGCTTCCTTCGCCATTTTTTGGAATAATACAATATTAAAATCTTCTTTTGGAGATAACACGTCAATCAGGTGATGGGGTACCCCATCCATCTCCTCCGGCATAATCTTTGCCGTACCGATATCCATATGTTTGTACACCTGCATGGAATCCGCACTGATGATTTCTCCATTTACCGCCTTGGCAAGGGCAATGGAAAGAGCTGATTTTCCTACCGCCGTTGGACCGGTCAAAATAATCAAAGGTTTCTTCATAGTCTTGTCTCCCCATTTCTTCTTTATACAATTCGTTTAAACTTCTTCTCTATCTCTCTCTTGGAAATGGATATCAAAATAGGTCTGCCATGAGGACAAGTGTATGGATTTTCCAATTTTTCACACTCCTTCAGCAATTCTCTCGCCTCCGTCATGGTCATTTTGTGGTTGGCTTTGATAGCAGCTTTGCATGCCATGGTGGCAATTTTATCCAGCACCATCTCCATATCTGTCTTTTTGACCTCTTCCTCCATGTTATCCAACAGTTCCCGGAAAAATACCTGTGCATCCATACCAAAAAGATTGGATGGAATGGTACGAAGACAATAGGCATCGGAACCAAATTCCTCCAAAGTAAATCCCAGTTCTTCCAGCAATTTTTCACAGTTCTTTACAAAATCCAGTTCCTTTAACGTTAAGTTTAAGATTACTGGGGGCATTAACTGCTGTTTGTAAATGGTCTGTTCCCGATAGGATTTTAATAACTTCTCATAGAGCACCTTTTCATGGGCCGCATGCTGATCCATAATCAAAAGTTCCTGTCCCTTTTGAAGCATCCAGTAGGTATCAAAAAG
>CAYLUV010000004.1:664-26080 GCA_964386955.1 uncultured Lachnospiraceae bacterium | reverse complement strand
GATCCATAATCAAAAGTTCCTGTCCCTTTTGAAGCATCCAGTAGGTATCAAAAAGCTGTCCAATGATTCTGGTATCCTCCTTTGTGTCCTCCGTGTGGATGTCTTCTTCCAGGAAACTTAGTTGCATCACTGCTTCCTCTGTTTTTTTTGCTTTCTGTACTTCTTGTGTTGGTACACCTTTCTCTGTTTCTTGGGCTTCCTGCTGAGGTTTGCTTTCTGCTGGCACAGCGGTACTTTTTTCCTTATTTTCTGCCATTTCTGGCTCCGGATTTGACTGAGATTTCTCCACCACTACTTCCTTAGTTGCCGAAAGTTCCTCTTTCCCTTTTGACTCCTGTTTTTGGAAAATGCGATCCACCTCATACCGGCTTTCTTCCTTTAACATCTCCTCCATCGGCTTTACTTCCCGCATCGGTGTTTTTCGAAGAGGCATTCGACTTTTTTCTGTCCCTTCCACTGGTCTTGGCAGCGGCATTCTTGACTTTTCAAAAGGTTCCGCCCCTCTTGCCACTGGCTTTGCATGTTCCTGTATCTGCGGCATCTTTTTATCCAACGTCACCTTTCTCACATGTTGCTGACTGGAAAGTGCCTCACGAATTCCTTCAAAAAAGGCAGAAAACAGTTCCTCCCCATTTTTAAATCGCACTTCCATCTTGGTTGGATGCACATTTACATCCAAGAGGTCTGGCTCAATCTGCAGATTCAGCGCTGTAAATGGATATTTATGAACCATCTGCCAGGTTTTATAACTGTCCTCAATGGCCTTGGTAATAATATTATTTTTGATATAACGACCGTTTACAAAATAGTTTTCCAAGGCGCGATTGCCTCTGGATACTGCTGGTTTTCCAACAAATCCGCCGATAGTAAAATTGGCAGTCTTGACCTCCACCGGAATCAAATTGTTGGCAATGTCCTTTCCATAAATCTGGTAGATCACATCCTTCAGTCTTCCACTTCCGGAAGTTGCAATGATTGCCTTATTCTGATGAATCAGTTTAATAGATACCTCCGGATGGCTCAAAGCAATGCGCTCCATCATGGTGCTGATGTAACTGGCTTCTGTCATTTTTGACTTCAAAAATTTTCTTCTGGCAGGGGTGTTGTAAAAAAGATTTCGTACAATAAAGGTCGTTCCTTCGGGACATCCCACCTCATCGCATTCCTTTTCCTCTCCCCCTTCAATCACATAACGAACGCCAGTCATAGGCTCCGCCGTCTTTGTGATCAGTTCTGTCTTGGAGACAGAGGCGATGGACGCCAATGCCTCACCGCGAAAGCCCAGAGAACCGATGGAAAGAAGATCGTCCGTCGTTCGGATTTTGCTGGTGGCATGACACAAGAAGGCCGTCTTTACATCTTCCTTCTCTATACCAGTTCCATTGTCTGTCACTCGGATAAAGTCAATGCCACCCTCTTTGATCTCCACCGTCACAGCACTTGCCTTGGCATCGATGGCATTTTCCACCAATTCCTTTACCACAGAAGCGGGCCGTTCAATCACTTCTCCCGCTGCGATCTGATTGATGGTATTTTGACTTAAAACTTGAATTCTTCCCACACATTTCCCTTCTTTCTCTGCTGCTTTCTATGTAATATTTCCTTGATTGGCTCTTTGTTATGCTTTTGCCTTTTCCTGCAATTCGTATAATAGATTCAACGCCTCCAAAGGTGTGGTTCTGGATAAATCCAGATACTTGAGTTCCTCCACCACAGGATGATCCTGTGTCGGCATAATCTGATCGAAAATGCTCATCTGCACTGCTTCCGCTTCGCCGATGGATGGATTTACCTCAATTCCTTTGGCTTTTTGTATAATATCGTCGCTGATCAATTCATCCAAAATCTCCTTGGCACGATCCAACACCACATCCGGCACACCAGCTAATTTTGCCACCTGAATACCGTAACTTCGGTCGGCACCACCCTTTATGATTTTTCTTAGGAAAACAATATCGTCTCCCTGTTCCTTTACAGCGATACAATAGTTATTTACATTGGAGAGTTTTCCTTCCAACTCTGTCAGTTCGTGATAATGGGTAGCAAACAAGGTTTTTGCCCCCAAGAAACGAATGTCACTGATATATTCTACCACCGCCCAGGCAATGGACAGTCCATCATAGGTGCTGGTACCTCTTCCAATCTCATCTAAAATAATTAAACTTTCCTTGGTGGCATTGCGAAGAATATTTGCCACTTCACTCATCTCCACCATAAAAGTACTCTGACCGGAAGCCAAATCATCGGAAGCCCCCACACGGGTAAAGATACGATCCACTACACCGATTGCCGCCCGTTTTGCCGGAACAAAGGATCCCATCTGCGCCATCAAAACAATCAGGGCCACCTGTCTCATATACGTGGATTTTCCCGCCATATTGGGTCCTGTAATAATAGAAATACGACTATCCTTGTTATCCAAATATACGTCATTGGACACAAACATATCGTTGGAAATCATTTTTTCTACCACCGGATGGCGACCATTTTTAATATCAATGATTCCCCTTGTGTTAAGCACCGGGCGAACATAATTGTTTTGTTCTGCCACTAACGCCATAGAACAAAAAGCATCTAGCATTGCAATGACATGGGCCGTTTTTTGCACTCGCTTCATCTGTTCTGCCAGAATTTCCCTGATTTCTGTAAAAAGCTCGTATTCCAATGCCATCATCTTGTCTTCTGCGCCCAACACTTTTCCGGCAATATCATCCAGCTCCTCTGTGGTGTAGCGCTCTGCATTGGCTAAAGTCTGTTTTCTAATATAATAATCCGGCACAAGGGACTGGTAGGATTTCGTCACTTCCAGATAATATCCAAATACCTTGTTGTACTTAATCTTTAAATTCTTGATTCCTGTCTTATCCCGTTCTTTTTCTTCCAGCTCTGCCAACCAGGTTTTTCCCTCGGTCTTTGCTCTTCGAAGAATATCTAAATCTTCCCGATACCCCTCTTTGATAATGCCGCCTTCCTTCACTTGAATCGGTGGATCTTCCTCGATGGATTCCTCCAAAAGCTCATAAAGGTCTGGTAGAACATCCAAATCCTCATACAATCGCCCAAGGATTCCCCCTTCGCACTCGGAGAGCAAGGTCTTAATCGGTCCCAAGAGCTCGATGGATGTCTTAAAGGCAATCAAATCTCTCGGATTGGCACTGCGGTAACTGATCTTTGTGGTTAAACGCTCCAAATCATAAATCGGCTGCATATATTCCCGCAGTTCCTCTCGAAGAATCATGTTGTCCTTCAATGTCTCCACCGCATCGTAGCGTTCCTCAATCATGCGCGGATTTACCAAGGGCTGCTCCACGAAACTTCGAAGCATACGTCCGCCCATGGCGGTCTTCGTCTTATCAAGCACCCACAAAAGAGAACCTTTTTTGCTCTTTTCCCGCATGGTCTCTGTCAATTCTAGATTTCGTCTGGTGGAACTGTCTATCATCATGTATCCCTTCGTGCTGTAAGGCACAAGGTTCATCAAATGATTTAATGCATTTTTCTGGGTCTCATGAAGGTAGGATAACAGCGCCCCAGAAGCAATCACACCGTAAGGGTAATCTTCCAGCCCCAGACCAGAAAGATTTGACACGTGAAATTGCTTTCTCAATGCATCCTCGCAGGCATCTTCCGCAAAATGATAGCTCTCAATATTGTAGATAATCGCCCCTAATTTATCCTTAATATAGTTAAAGTCCACGCCAGAAATAAGAAATGCTTCATTACAAACAATCTCCACTGGAGAAAATTTGTTCATCTCGTCCATCAATTCTGCCGTCGTCTTTACCTCTGTCGTCTTGAATTCACCGGTAGTCACATCGCAAAATGCCACGCCAATTCCAGATTCCTCGTAAAAAATACCCATAATATAGTTATTTTTTGATTCCTCCAGAGATTGTAAAGAAATATTAGTTCCCGGTGTAACAATACGAACCACGTCTCTTTTCACGATTCCCTTGGCGGCTGCCGGATCTTCCACCTGTTCACAGATAGCAACCTTGTAGCCTTTGGAAATCAATTTATTTAAATACATATCGCAGGCATGAAAAGGAACTCCGCACATGGGAGCTCTCTCTTCCTGCCCACAGTTTTTTCCTGTCAGCGTAATTTCTAATTCTTTGGATGCAATCTTGGCATCCTCAAAAAACATCTCATAAAAATCTCCAAGTCGATAAAACAAAATACAGTCCTTGTACTGATTTTTGATTTCAAAATACTGCTGCATCATTGGAGTTAATTTTGCCATTCTTTATCCTTCCATTCTACCCATGTAATAGAATCCTTTTGCCTCTTCCAACGTTACATTGACAATCTGTCCAAGTAAAGATTCGTCTCCTGGAAAATGTACCACTGTATTGTATTCCAAACGACCGGTCACATAACCCTCCAACTGAGAGTTCATCTCTTCCACGAGAACTGGAAGTGTCTGTCCTTCAAATCTTGCAGTACGCTCTTTAGATTTTTCTCCCACTAAGTCCAACAAACGGTTGAAACGGTCCTTTACTACATCATCCGGTACCTGATCTTCCCTTGCTGCTGCCGGTGTTCCGGTTCTCTTGGAATAAATAAAGGTATAGGCACTGTCAAAGCAAGCCTGATCTACTACATCTAAAGTTTCCTTAAAGTCTTCCTCTGTCTCCCCTGGATAACCAACGATAATGTCGGTACTAAGGGCAATATCTGGCATTGCCTCTCTCAATTTGCGCACCAAATCCAAATATTTCTCCTTAGTATATCTGCGGTTCATATCCTGCAGCACTCTTGAACTTCCAGATTGCAATGGAAGATGGAAATGGTGACAGATTTTCTTGGACTGTGCCATTACTTCGATCAGTTCGTCGGACAGATCCTTTGGATGAGAAGTCATAAAGCGAATTCTCTTTAATCCTTCTACCTTCTCTACTTCCTTCAATAATTCCGCAAAGCTGATTGGATGTTCCAAGTTTTTGCCGTAAGAGTTGACATTTTGTCCCAGAAGCATAATCTCCACTACACCGTCTGCCACTACCTCTTTAATTTCTTTGATAATATCCTCCGGCTTTCTGCTTCGTTCTCTTCCTCTTACATAAGGAACAATACAGTAGCTACAGAAATTGTTACAGCCGTAAGCAATATTAACACCACATTTAAAGTCAAATTTTCTCTCACTTGGAAGATCTTCCACGATCATATCAGTGCCATCCCAGATATCTACCACCATCTTACCGCAATCCAGTCTCTGCTGCAGTAATTCCGGGAACTTGAAAATATTGTGTGTTCCAAAAATAATGTCTACAAATTTGTAGCTTTTCTTTAATTTTGCCACCACATCTGGCTCCTGCATCATGCAACCACACATGGCAATCATCATATCCGGATGTTTCTTCTTTTCCGTCTTCAATACTCCGAGATGTCCGTACACCTTCTTGTTGGCATTTTCTCTTACTGTACAAGTGTTGTAAAGCACCATGTCTACAATCTGTTCCTCACTGTGTACAAATCCCATCAGCTCCAGCATTCCGGCAAATTTCTCAGAATCCTTCGCATTCATCTGGCACCCAAAAGTACGGCACTGATAAGTGAGTTTTCTGCCAAGTTCTGCCTCTCTTTTTGCCACCCACTGTCTCAAACGAGCAATAAAATAGTACTGTCTTAACGGTTCTCCCTCCGGCACTGGTGCTAAAAGGTCAATTTTATCTAAATCAAATCCCTGAAACATATTTTTCCTCCTGCTATTTTCTTATATATGGTTCTTATTTCCTAAACACAAGGAAGATGGCACTTTCTCCATCTTTCCTTCGCCCTTTATGTCAAAATTACATACAGATTTTATTATATCAATTTGCGCTTTTGTTGACAAGATTTTTTCCTATGTTTTAAAAAATGATAAAAAGGCAGCACCAAAGAATTGGTGTCTAGAATTTTGACTGCCAATCCCTGTGCCGCCACTGTCTTATTTTATATCTTTTTCCACGTTCCCGGATGAAACAAAATCATAACTGGAAGGATTTCCAACCTTCCTATCATCATAGTAAATATCAGTACAATTTTGGAAAAACTGCTGTATGCCGCAAAGCTGGAATAAGGTCCCACAGCCTCAAAAGCCGGTCCCACATTAGAAATGCAGGTCAACACCGCAGAAAAATTTGTGAAAAAGCCATGTTTTACCTGATAAGTCCCCGCATCTGATGTTATAGTAAGCACTTGCCCGTTGGCAGGATCAAAGGAAAGCAAAAACATCGCCGCCAAAAATATCATAAAAAACAGCGTAATAAAGGCAAACACATCATTCATGGTCTTTTGATCCAGCTTCTTTCCCTCGAATTTTTGTGCCGGTACATAGTGGGGATTGATGAGCTTTCTTGTGTTGGCTCCAATTCCTTTTAAGGCAATTACCACACGGGATACCTTGATTCCTCCAGCGGTGGAACCTGCCATTGCTCCAATAAACATTACCAACACCAGAGAAGTGGTGGCAAGCATCGGCCACACATGGTAATCCGTGGTGGTATATCCTGCTGTGGTCATCAAAGATGCCACCTGGAAAAGGGCATGTCGAAAAGCTTCCTCTGTGGTATAGCTTTGTGGAAATGCCTCCCATCTTCCCACCAAACTCAAAAATACAAATCCCACTGCCAAGGCAATGATAAGATAGTACGCCCGAAATTCCTCGCTTCGAAAAACCTCCTTCACTTTACCAATCAAAAGCAGATAATAGAGACTGAAATTACAGCCAAACAAGATGAGAAAAATTGCCATCACATACTGAGAAAACGGGTGGAATAGTTCCATACTTCCCGGTATAAACCCAAACCCTCCCGTTCCTGCGCAGCCAAAGGTTGCCAGTAAACTGAAGAAGAGATGTTCACTCTCATATCCCGGTATCGGCTTATCCATCATCAGAATAATTACTTCCAGCACTGTCATGCCCAAATAAATTAAATATAAAATGCGAGCCGTTACCTTCATCTTGGAAACTAATTTTCCAACCTGTGGTCCCGGACTTTCCGCCCGCAATAAATGCATGGAGGATCCATCTTTACTCTCTGGAATAAAAATCAACACAAAGACAAGAATCCCCATACCTCCAATCCAATGAGAAAAGCTGCGCCAAAACAGGGTAGAATGGGAAACCGCTGTAATATCGGTAATGACACTGGAACCCGTTGTGGTAAATCCTGACATCATCTCAAAACAGGCATCTACATAATTGGGAATGTCACCATTTAACACGAAGGGCACCGCCCCAAACAGGGTCATAAACATCCACACCAAAGCAGTAAGAGCGAAGCCTTCCTTTTGGTACAGATGGTTTCTTTTTGGTTTTGGAATCTGCATTAGAAATCCTACGCCCCACAGACAGAGAATGGGGATTCCAAATGCCAGAATATGTTTCACAGATTCCCGGTACAAAATACTTACTACCAAGGGTCCCATCATTAAAACCCCCTCAAGAATCATTATTTTTCCTAATATATTCCCTAATTTTTTATAATCCATATCTCTCGCCTCATTCAAATGCATCCGTCAGATCATCAAAGTTCTTGTGGGTGGTTACCACCACAACATTGTCCCCCAACTGAATCTCGGAATCTCCGTTTGGTATGATTACCTCATTGTTTCTGATAATACATGCAATCAGACAATCTTTCTTTATCTTCAGTTCCTTCAATGGTCTATTGTATATATGTCCCGTTTTCTTTGCCGCAAATTCCAGTGCTTCAATCTGATTATGTACCAGCTGATATAAAGTCAGCACATTACTTCCTCTGGAATTTTCAAGGGCACGGACATATCCCGTAATTCGTTCCGCCACAATATGTTTTGCAGATACAATATTTTTCAGCCCCAGTTCGTCGTACATGCCCAAAAGTTCATCCTGTTTGATTTTTGCAATGGTCTTTGCAACCTTCTTTTTGTTGGCAAACATGGAGACGATGACATTTTCTTCGTCAATATCCGTCAATGCCACAAAGGCATCCATAGCCTCAATGCCTTCCTCCAACAAAAATTCATGGCCGGTACCATTGCCGCAGCAAACCGTAACCTTCGGAAGTGTCTCTGCCAGTGCTTCCGCCCGAGCCGGGTTCCGCTCAATCAATTTTACCGCATATCGCTTTTTAGAAAGAGCATCTGCCAGATAATAGCCAATTCTTCCCCCTCCAACAATCATAACGGTTCTTAGGGGTGACTTTACCAATCCCGTAGCTTGGAGAAAATCCCTCAAGTTTTTCACATCGGAGGTAAAATGAATCTTGTCATTTTCTTCAAATACAAAATCACCGGAAGGGATATAGACCTTATCTCCCCTTTGCACCGCGCAGATCAGGGCATTGGAAGTTAATTTCTTTCCAACGGAAAACAGATCTTTTCCGATGATGGCACAACCTTTTGGCACCACTACTTCCACTAAGAGAGCTTTTCCATTGGCAAAATGTTCCACTCTGGCAGCAGAAGGCAAGTTAATTAAGTTAAAGATTTCCTCCGCCGTCTCTCTTTCCGGATTGACAATCATAGAAATTCCTAGCCGTTCCTTCATTTCTACAATCTGTCTGCGGTAATCTGGATTTCGCACCCTTGCCACTGTATTTTCTACACCAAGATTTTTCGCCACCAGGCAAGCAAAAATATTTAATTCATCGTTGCGTGTCAAGGCAATTACCAAATCTGCCTCCGCCACGCTGGCCTCATTTTGAATATCCAGACAGGCGCCATTTCCAATGACACCCATCACATCATACTTTTCCACCAATTCCTCTATCTTCGTCTTCGATTCGTCAATAATGGTAATGGTGTGATCCTCCGCTGAAAGACTTTTTAATATATTTCTTCCTATGGTTCCAACCCCTATAATAACGATATTCATAGAACCTCTCTCCTCTCCGCATTCATTCGGTAGCCCACTCCCAGTTCATTGGTAATGTAACGGGCCTCTCCTGGCTTTACCCCGAATTTTTTTCGAATATTGGCCATATTGACCTGCAATTTCTTTACACTTCCCTCATCGGCGTACCCCCACACACCTTTAATGATGGCAGAGTACGTCATCATTTTTCCGCAATGTTCTGACAAAAACACCAAAATATTGTATTCCGTCTGGGAAAGTTTAATTAGATTATCGTTGACAAAAACCTGCCGCGCATCGTAATCAATCTTTAAATCCCGCAATTCAAAGACTCCTCCCGGAAGTTTTCCGCTGTCAGCTCTGTGGCGATAATTGCGAAGGGTCATACGAATGCGTGCCAGAAGTTCCGCTGCCCCAAAGGGCTTTGTCACATAATCGTTGGCTCCCGCATCCAAGGCTTCCACCTTATCTCTTTCATCGCTGCGGGCCGAAAGGACAATAATCGGCGTAAGGGAATCCTGTCTCACATAGGAAAGGAAATCCATGCCATCCATATCTGGAAGCCCCAGATCCAAAATCACCACATCCGGCTGATGGGATACAAAAAGATTTTTTGCCAACTGACAGGTTTCTGACAAAATCACCTGGTAATTTTCTGTCTCCAACATGGTGGTAAGGACAGACCGAATGCTGGCATCGTCCTCCACCAACAAAATTTTATATTTGTTATTCTCCATCGGTATCCTCCTTCTCCAAGGTGAAACGGAACAGCGCGCCGCCATCCTTTCTATTTTCTGCCATAATTTCGCCGCCATGTACCTTTATAATACTGCCGCACACCGATAATCCAATTCCCGCAAAGCGTTTATTTCCCTGGGACACATCTTTTTTTCTTCCATATGCCCCCTCAAATATATGTTTTAATTTTTCCTCTGGAATTCCGTCTCCATTGTCTGCCACCTCAAAAATTACTTTATCCCCTGCGGTGTACACTCGAAGGGATAATTCTGTCATATTTTTAGCATGGTAAATAGCATTTTCCAGGAGATTATGAAGCACTTGCTCAATCAGTATTGTATCCACTGACACCACCATAATCTCATCCGCCACTTCCACATTGACATCTTGCTCTGGATGACGAATCCAAAATTTTGTCATCACAGAATCGATAAGCTCATCCACCAGAGTGGCTGTCTTTGCAATCTGCACCTCTCCATGATCAAGCCTCGTTACAGAAAGCAGATTTTCCACCATGCGAATCAACCATTCCGAATCCTCCTGAATATTTTGCAACATGTCATCCTGCTGTTCCCTTGTCAGCACATCCCTTTTATTGCGAAGGGTGGAACTGGCACTGTAAATGGTGGTAAGGGGTGTGCGAAGATCGTGGGAAACAGCCCGCAAAAGATTTGCCCGCATACGTTCCCTTTCTCCTTCTGCCTTTGTCACCTCGTGACGCTTAATTTTTGTGGTAAGCATGCTGGTCATAATAGAAAGAATCACCATAATCACCGCAGAAATCACATTTACTGGTTTAATAAAATCAAAGGCAAAATAGGGAGCAGTAAAGGCGTAATTCATCACAAACATGCCAATCACCGCCGATACAACGCCATACACATACCCTTCTGTAAAAATGGAAATTAAGAACACTGCAAAGACAAACAACGTGGTAATCTGTTCATCCACCCCAATCTCTTGAAAAAAGATTCCAAGAAGAACGGCGAACATAAATAAAACCACTGTTATACATAAGTTTTGAATTAAATTTTTTTCCTTCATATCATACCTCTCCTCTGCATTCTACTATATATCTGGTAAAAAGATGGCAAAGACATAGAAAACCTTTATAGCAGTAAAAGAAAACCTATCCCTGTAAAAGAACAATAGACACAGAAAAACCCTTATCCTTGCAATAAGGATAAGGGTATCTTATATCTATGCTTCCTATCGTTCCTCCAATGGCTGATATACCTGTCTCTTGGCAACCGCCTTGTAAGCTGGACGAATAATTCGAGAAGAGTTAATCAACTCTTCCATACGGTGCGCACTCCAACCAGAAATTCTGGCAATGGCAAAGAGCGGCGTATAAAGTTCCAACGGAATATCCAGCATGCTGTAAACAAAACCACTATAAAAGTCAATGTTCGCACTGACTTCCTTATTCATCTTCTTATGAGATGCGATTACCTTTGGAGCTAAAGTCTCTACCATAGAATAGAGCTTGTATTCCTCTATTCTGCCCTTTTCGATGGAAAGTTTTTCAACAAAGCCCTTCAATAAGTTGGCACGAGGGTCGGAAATAGAATATACAGCATGTCCCATACCGTAAATCAGTCCCTGTTTGTCAAAAGCCTTTTTATCTAACAATGCCTCCAGATATGCAGCAACTTCCTTTTCATCTTCCCAGTTCTTTACATTTTTCTTCATATCCTCGAACATCTTGGACACTTTCACATTGGCACCACCATGTTTTGGCCCCTTTAAAGAACCAAGGGAAGCTGCCACTGCAGAATAAGTGTCGGTACCGGAAGAAGTAACTACATGATTAGTAAAGGTTGAGTTGTTACCGCCACCGTGTTCCGCATGAAGCACTAAGACCATATCTAATACCTTTGCTTCCAAATCTGTAAATTTTTCATCCGCACGAAGCAAATGTAAAAAGTTCTCTGCCGTAGAATACTCCGGCTTTGGCATATGTAAAATCAAACTCTTGCCATCATGGTAATGAGCGTGGGCATGATAGCCATATACCGCAAGCAGTGGAAACAGTGCAATCAGACGAAGGCTCTGACGCAGTACATTGGGAAGGGAAGTGTCATCCGCTTTATCATCATAGGAGTAGAGAGTCAACACACTTCTTGCCAGTGCATTCATCATATCTCTACTTGGTGCTTTCATCAATACATCGCGAACAAAATAAATTGGAAGCTGTCTGTATTCACTGAGCATCGCCTTGAAATCCTTCAACTGTTTCTGACTTGGCAATTGACCGAAAATCAAAAGGTAAACTACTTCTTCATATCCAAAACGATTCTCTGCCATAAATCCATGTACAATATCTTCGATATCTATTCCATGATAGTAAAGCTGTCCATCGATGGGAATCAAATCTCTATCTTCAATCTTGTAGGCATTGATCATAGAAATCTCAGTAAGACCTGTCAAGACACCCTGTCCATCTCGGTCACGAAGTCCTCTTTTTACTTCATACTTTCCATATAACTCCTGTGGAATGGAATTGTTGGCTACACAAAGTTCTGACAGATTCTTTATTTCTTCCGTAATTTCGTTAAATCGTTCCAATTCATTCACTCGCTTTCTATTCTAATGTCACGCATCCTGCTTTTTCCAAAAAAAATGGAACTCGCACATGCAAGTTCCATTTTATCTTAATTCATAACCAATTGCAAGCTTTTTTTCTCTACCACGCTAAAGTATCTTAGAGTTCACCCAAAATTTCCCCGATACTTCCGTTTATACAAAGATCCGCCTGACAATCTCTGGACGTGGAAGATTTGTTGATTACCACCAAATTTCCCCCTCTAAAGTAGTCAATCAGTCCTGCTGCCGGATATACAACCAGAGAAGTTCCACCAATGATCAATGTATCTGCATTGCGAATATATTGGATGGATTTTTGAAGGATTTCATTATCCAATCCTTCTTCGTAGAGCACCACATCGGGCTTTATAATGCCGCCGCATTCTGTACAGCGCGGTACACCCTCACTATTTTTCACATAAGCAGCATCGTAAAAGTGGTGGCATCTCTCACAATAATTTCTGTGAATACTTCCATGAAGCTCCAACACCTCTTTACTGCCCGCCATCTGATGAAGACCATCGATGTTTTGCGTAATGACGGCTTTCAGCTTTCCTTCCTGCTCCCACTGGGCAAGTTTTAGATGCGCTTTGTTTGGCTTCGCCTCCAGCGCCATCATCTTATCCTTATAAAATTCATAGAATTCTTCCGTATACCGACGAAAGAAAGAGTGACTTACGATGGTCTCCGGTGGATACTTATATTTCAGACTATATAACCCATCGGTGCTTCGAAAATCCGGAATGCCGCTCTCGGTGGATACACCAGCGCCACCAAAAAATACGATGTTATTGCTTTTTTCTATAATCTCTCTTAATTCCTTCATTATTCCGCCATACTTTCTGTGGAAGCATCTCCGGTGGATACCGTATCTTCCATATCTACAGCATCCTCATCCAATGCTTCTGGATCTGTTCCTTCGCCTTCCACTGTGGTTTCACCCTCTGTGGCTGTAGCTGCCGCTTCCTCTGCCATAATCTTGTTGTACTCATCCAAAGTCATAGAGTAATGAACAGTGCCTGCACCGTATTCCCCTTTTCTATACTGATAAAGTTCAGATACCGTAACAAGCTGGAATCCTTTTTCCTGCAGACCTGTAATAATAGCTTCTGCTGCTGCCACCGTAGGCTCATGAATATCATGCATTAAAACAATGTCTCCATCTTTTGCCCCAAGGGCTGCATCAATGTCAGACTGTGTATTTCTTGTTTTCCAGTCTAACGTATCCAAAGACCACATAATAACCGGTCTGTTGGCAGCACTCTTTACCGTGTCATTGAAGGCACCGTATGGCGGACGCATAATGATGGAAGTAATGTCGGGACATGCATTCTTAATCAGTTCATCGGTCTGTGCTAACTGGTTCTGCACACCTTCGCTTCCCTGATTCGTAAGCTGTGGATGATCATAGGAATGGTTTGCCAATTCATTTCCCAGGTTGTAGCTTCTCTGTAAAATAGCTTCATTGCCGCTGATACGATTGCCAAGCATAAAGAATGTGGCAACCCCAAAATGTTTCTCCAGCGCATCTAACACAGTAGGTGTGGTCTCATCACTTGGACCATCATCGTATGTAAGGGCAACCATCGGTTTTGTAGGATCAATCTTTTCCAATACTCGAACAGTGAGTTCCACAGAAAGCTCAGAACCATCTACCGTCTTGGCAGTCAGCTGCACATTACTTTTTCCGGCTTCCTCAGATGGAATATAATTGTTGTTCTCATCCACCGTTCCCATGCCTTCTGGAACTGTCCATTTTAATTCTTTGTTGCTGGCATTGTCCGGTGTCACTGTCACATCCATAGGAAGTGCATCTCCTGCACGTACCACTGGATGTTCACAGGAAAGATCCACGCCATCCACTAACACTTGTTCCTTTTTTTCTTCCTGTTTGGCATCCTGTTTTTTGTTTCCTCCACCTTTTACTGCAAATTTGATTCCTACAATCACAGCAAGGATGGCAAATACCGCAACAATGCCTCCCAGAAGCATCAGCAGTCCTTTATTTCTTCTTCTGCTACTTCTTCGTCTCATTTTCTTCCTCCCTATTGTATAACCTTCCAAATGTATCACTTTTAAGACATCTGGATACTATCGTTACTATTATAAGTCACTTTTTTAAGATATTCAATTGCGTAATCATTAAGATTTTTTGTAGACTCATAAAAAATCTTTTCCTCGCTCACATTGGTAATTCCTTCTCCCGTATTTGGATGTTTGGAAGAATAACTCTGATCCCCCACATAGAGAAGCAACAGCACTGCCGCAAGGATTACCAGCAGCTTTTTATTTATTTTATCCAGCATAGCATCCAAAAATGGTGCCAACAGATACACTATGGCAAATCCGCCAAGACCAAACACCATCTGAAATCAGATGTAAGCTCACTTCCCACACCCATCCAATCATAGAAATGATAAAAAACATCATAATTAAATGAAGGGCAGAATAACTTTTGGTAGGCATAAATCGAGAAGTTGCACCCGTCTTATGAACAACTGGAACTGGCATCATTCGTTCCGGATATACTTTCTTTACTTCTTCCTCTCTCTTCTTTTGTTCAAAGGTGCTCCTCCTTTTAATAAAACAAAAAAGCCCGGAAACACATGGTTTCTGGGCTCGTTTGGTTATCTCTGCAAATACAGTATTATACTCTGGATAAGTATTCGCCTGTTCTTGTATCGATTTTTAATTTGTCACCAAGGTTTACAAATAAAGGAACGTATACAGTTGCACCTGTTTCTACTGTACAAGGTTTTGTAGCACCTGTTGCTGTGTTACCTTTTTCTCCTGGTTCACATTCTGTTACTTCAAGTTCCGCGAACATAGGTGGCTCAACATCGAAGATAGATCCGTTGTGAGATACCATAGTTACTTCGTCATTTTCACGTACGAATTTGAGGGAATCGCCGATTACTTCTGCGTTTAATCCTACCTGATCGTATGTTTCTGTGTTCATGAAGTAGAATAATTCTCCATCGTTGTAAAGATACTGCATTTTACTTCTTTCGATGATAGCATTTTCAAATTTTTCTGTTGGACGGAAAGATTTTTCAATAGCGCCACCGTTCTTGATGTTTTTCATTTTAGTTCTAACGAAAGCTGCACCTTTACCAGGTTTTACATGCTGAAATTCAATAATCTGGTAAATGTTTCCTTCGTATTCTATTGTCAAACCGTTCTTAAAATCACCTGCTGTTACCATTACAAGTTTCCTCCTCAATCATAAATAATCATAATTCATAAATATTTTATACTAAACACGACAAAATAGCAACCCAATTTTCTACTTTTTGTGAAGCTGTCTCCTATAAAAATACAAAACTACCTTCTCCAGATAGCGTTTTAGCACAATCTGTATCTCTTCCTTCGGGTGAATTGGCTTCACCAAGATAGTAGGAATGCCTGTGCGGTTGGCACCGTATACATCAGTAAAGAGCTGATCTCCCACAAACATCGTATTCGTCTGATCCGTTCCCATACGCTCCATAGCCTGCTGATAGCCTCGTTTACTTGGTTTTCCTGCCTTGAAAATATATTTACTTCCCACCGCCTCTGCAAAAGGTTTTACTCTTGGTTCCTTATTATTTGAAGTAAGACAGGTATCAAAGCCCATGGCTCTCAGTTTTTCAAAAAAATCCTTCACCTGATTGGTAGCCGGCGCATCGTGGGGCACTAAAGTATTATCAATATCAAAAATAATGCCTCGATACCCCTTTTTATACCACTCATCAAAAGAAATCTCAAAAGTGGAATCTGCACATTCTGTTGGGTAAAATATCTGGAACATAAATCACTCCTCGTTTTTGCCTTTCTTCTGTCTGTGTCTATACATGGAATTTCTTAATCTGTTCGTTGATCAAATCTGTATCCTGGAAATAGTTGATTCTCATGGCAGATTTCACTTCCTCCAATGTCTGTGCAGCCATCTCTCTTGCCACATCACTGCCTTCCTTCAGGATACGATAAATCTCTGGAATATTCTGTTCAAATTCTTTTCTTCTTGCACGGATTGGCTCTAATTCTTCCTGCAAAATATTATTTAAGAATTTCTTCACTTTCACATCCCCAAGACCACCTCTTTGATAGTGCTCTTTTAATTCATCCAGATTTGCATAATCCTTCCAGTATTTTTCAAAATGTTCTGGTCTGCAGAAAGCATCGAGATAAGTAAATACTGTATTTCCCTCAATATGTCCTGGATCACTCACCTGAATATGGGTTGGGTCTGTGTACATGCTCATAACTTTCTTTCTTACATCCTCTGCGGAATCAGAAAGATAGATACAGTTGCCAAGAGATTTGCTCATCTTTGCCTTTCCGTCGATACCTGGAAGTCTCATAGCAGCCTGAGTCTCAGGAAGAAGTACTTCTGGTTCCACCAACACATCTTCTCCGTATACAGCATTAAACTTGCGAACAATCTCTCTTGTCTGTTCAATCATAGGAAGCTGATCTTCTCCAACCGGAACAGTCGTTGCCTTAAATGCAGTAATATCTGCCGCCTGGCTGATTGGATAAGTGAAGAATCCCACTGGAATACTTGCCTCGAAGTTTCGCATTTTAATCTCAGATTTTACCGTAGGATTTCTCTGCAATCTAGATACCGTTACCAGATTCATATAATAGAAGGAAAGCTCTGTGAGCTCTGCCACCTGAGACTGAATGAATAAGGTAGATTTTGCTGGATCCAATCCACAAGACAAATAATCCAGTGCTACTTCAATGATATTCTGACGCACCTTCTCTGGATTTTCCATGTTGTCTGTCAATGCCTGTGCATCTGCAATCATGATTAAAATCTTGTCATATTCTCCAGAGTTCTGAAGTTCTACTCGTCTTTTTAAAGAACCAACATAATGACCTAAATGTAATTTTCCCGTTGGTCTGTCACCTGTTAAAATAATCTTGCTCATTTCTATACTCCTGTTATTTTCATATCGTAGTTCATCGATTCTTAAGTATAGCATAAAAATATTCTTGGGACAATCCTTGAAATAAAGGCATTTCCATATTATTTTTTTATTTCAAGGCTACATCCACTCTCCAATGGCTGCAATTGTTCTCCCATTATTTTTTTCATAACAGCAAATGCCTTTCTTCCAGTACAGTGTCCACTGTAAAAAATGGCTCCTGTTTTCAGCAATTCTTTGGCCGTTTTCTCAATATACCTCACTTCTTCCTTGGTATAATCCGTTTTTTTCATCATATGAAATCCACTGATTACCAAATCCGGATAAGAATCAAACAGCTCCTTGTATCGATCTAAAATACTTAGAATACCACTGTGAGCACATCCAGACAATAAAACACTTTGGTTGCCCTGCCGAATCACCAGACATTGTTCATGGGAAAAATCATCCTGTATATAGTCTTCTCCCACCTTTTCCTTTAATTCGCCATTGCTCCAAGCAGGATAGCGCTTTCCTTTTATATTGGAAAATAAAAACAATTCCTCATCCAGCTTCCAATCCCCCTCTACCAATTTCACCTGGGGCAGTTTCATCATCTCTTTGTCTATGCCAATATACTTCTTTTCTTCACCAATCACATGATAAAAATCTCCTCCGGCGTTATCTCTCACGTAGATATCCGCCTTCGAATTTATTTTAGCAAAAGAGAGGAAACCTCCTCCGTGATCGTAGTGGCCATGACTCAAAATGGCGGTGTCCACCTGGGTCAAATCCACCCCCAAAATATTTGCATTTTCCAAAAATAGATTTGTTGTTCCGCTGTCCAATAAAAGTTTGTGTTTTTCTGTCTCAATATAAAAACTTAATCCATGTTCTCCTTGGCATCGCTCTGTAGATGTATTTTCCACCAAGTTTATGATTTTCATATTTTTTTACCAATTATTCCATGTCAGCTTTTTTCTTTTTCTGACCATAAGAATTGTTAAAAATATCAACCATCTTTTCCATCTCTGCATCCTCTAAAAGCACTGGAGTTCCAATGGTTCTTGCCTTTACATATACTTCCGCGCAGCCCTCGATCTGTTCTGCAATATTGAAGGCGTTCAAAATATCTTTGCCTCCTGCAGTAAGACCATGGTTTGCCATCAGCGCAGCATTTCTGCCCTCCATGGCTTTAAATGTGATTTCTGCCAACTCTTTTGTTCCAAAAGATGCATACTCCCCACATCTCACATTAGGACCGCCTGCAAATGCTACCAGATAACTGGACGCTGGAAGTTCTTCGCGAAGAACAGACAGCACGGTGCTGTAAACAGAGTGGGTGTGTACCACTGCGTTAATATCATCACGACCTGTGTAAAAAATGCGATGAAGCTCATGTTCACTGGATGGTTTTCTCTTTCCTTCTACCACCTCTCCGGCAAGGTTCATAACAACTACATCTTCCGGCTCCGTCTCAAAATAATCAATACCACTTGGACTAATAGCAAATAATCCTTCTTCTCGGTTGAGGATACTGATATTTCCGCCTGTTCCCTTGGTCAATCCATGGGTAATTAACATTTTGCAGTATTTTACTACTTCTTCTCTTTCTTTTTGTAATAACATAAGATTCCTCCTTATACTCTTTCATTCTTTTATGGCTTACATCTTCCGCAAGGTTCATACCCCTGCTTGATTAGAGCTTCTCTCGTACCATTATAAGTTTCTTTATTTTCCTCTTTTGTGCTTTTCGCACTGGAACAATCGGGATTATGAAATTTCCTTGTATTTGTATTTAATACATAGTTCTGTGTTCCTTTGCTAGCCTGGGGAGAATTTTGTTCTGTCTTTCCTGCTTGCTTTTCTTCTAGCCAACTGTCTCCATTTGCATAATCAATCTCAATTCCCGGCTGTACATTGTACACATAGACATTATAGCAAATTCCTTCGCCCTTGTCTTCTACAGAATAGGCCTCCATCTGCACGCCAGATGCCACCAGATTATTCCCTTCAAAGATTGGGGTAACACGATAGAGCACATGATTGTCTGTCTCCTTCACGTAATCTGCCACCATATCCTCAAAAGGAAGCATGCCATCCACATTAAAAAATCTAGTTCCTGTAATCAGATTTTTCTCATTGGCATTTTCTCCCGTCAACTGATACCCAATCAAATGACAGCGATTATAGAGATATTTGCCGTCCACAATATCATATTTTACAGTTTGCCAGCCAGAGGGTTTTACCTGACCGATATTTCCTCGTTTTTCTGTGGGCATAATATCGGTACCAATACAAGCCATAGCTGTACCGCATCGATTGTACCGATCCAATTCGCTGTAGGTCTCATAAGAGTCGGTGGTCAATTCATCCTCTGTAAAATCCGGTTCATTGTCATGAATAACAACATACTCTGCGCCGCTGTATTCTGGAATTTCAGAAAGACTCTGCACACTATTTCCGCTACCGCTTCCTGTCACTCCGCCTTCCGCATTACATCCTGTAATGACACTTAGACAAAGCATCAATACAAGGAAAATACTTGTGATACGCTGTTTCATATTTATCTGTCCTTCCTTCTGTATCGTTCTCTTGTAATTTTTTCATGGGAATATCCTGCGAATTCTTTTTGTTCCATCAGCTCCCACTGAGAAAAATCAATGGGACAAAATTCATCTGCCGGATATTTTTTATCCCAGCGATATACTAAGATTTCTTCTATTTCTTTTATCTTGTCCTTCGGCACATCTTTCCAGAAATCTACCCTCAGATATTGCTCTGATTTTTCTTTAAAGAGTTGTTCCACATCCGCATCCACCTCTCGATCTCTGCTCTGCTTCCTGCCGTTAAAAGACATACCATTTCGATTGTCCAAACATAGAATTAAATGCACTGTATTCACCTGCTTTCTGTTTTCTCCCATTCCTACAAATGAGTGCCCTCCAGCATCTTAAAATAATCCCCTTTGTCCACATGAATCATGGAAATGCGATTTTGGAATCTGCGGAAAGCATACACACAGTCTACGTTTCGAATTAAGGACTGCAGACGCTCATCCGGCACGCAGACAATCAGCTGAAGCCCCAATTTTCTTGCATAGTGGAGACAAACTTCGCTTCGCTCCTTGTCCATCTTGGAAAATGCTTCGTCGAGAAGTACCAGCTGAATCTTACTGTCCCGGTTGCTCTGCTGCTTATAGAGCATGGCAAATCCTGCCAAAAGGGCTACATATTTTGGATTCTGTCCCTCTCCGCCGGAATCTCTGCCGGCCATATCGTCCACATAGTTTTTCTTAATATGCCCCTGTTCATCCTCCACTTTTTCATACATACTAAATTTCAGGTACGTGCGATAATCCGCATATTTTTCCATGTTTCGCTTATGGTTGGCTCTAGCTGTTGGATCCTCATCCTTTGGTGGCATAAACTTATCTGTGAGTCGCTTAATCTGCGTCTCATATTTTTGATAGAATTCGTCCTCTCCAAAGCTCAGTTGCCCATCCATGGTGGTATCTATTACTTTCATATCCAGTTCCTCCGCCGTCAGCATCTCATAGAACTGTCTATTTTCATCTTCTGTAGGTAAAATGTCTATCTGATAGATACTATCAGAGAAACGAATTTTTGCCAACATATCGTTGATTTCCCGACGATGACGTTTTGCCGCTTTGATCTCACTGTGGATTGTGGCAATGACATTTTCGCGGAGCATCTGATATACCAGATTGTACTGTTTTTCAAATTCTTCCTTATATTTTGGCTCAAAATTGTTTCGGCAGTAATCCAAAAGGTCATCGTAGACTTTGTTCTCCTTCTCCATAGCACCAAAATCGTAGGATGGAAATTCTCGAATAAATTTCATTCTGGCATCTACACGAAGTTCACTTTCTCTTTCTTCTGTGGCTTTCAGTGTTTCTAACAAATCTCCGTTTTCCCTCTTATATTTCGCTGTTTCCCGGGTTTCAATCACCCTTTTTACTTCCTCTTCCAGCGCTTCATTTGGAACAAATCCCTCTAAAATTTTATTTAACGCCTCTGTACGATCCGCAATATCCTTCTTTAAGATTCCCTTGGTACCGGATTTTTGTAACAATTCCTTTTGCAGTTTTTCTTTTTCCTCTTCCATAGAATGGATTTCTTCCTTTAACAGGCGTTCCTGTTCCTTTAACTGCATCATTAAAGTTCCCTGTTCCAGCTCACGAATTTCCTTTTCTAAGGCATCTGCTTCTCGATTGTACTCCTTCATCTGATCCATGGCTCCTGACAATCGGCTCATTTTTTCATAATCGTAAGTCTGCAGACGCTCAAAGTCGTTCACTGGCGTTAAGGTATGAATTTCCTGCTCCAAACCAATCAACTGTTCCTGGAAACGATATACTTCTTTTTCCAAAAGCTCAATCTGTTTTGGTGCGATTTTTTTGCCAATACTCTGATACTGATAATCTTTTTTCCGTAAATGTCGGAACATATAGTTGCTGTAGGAATAACAATCCTTGGTTACACCGTCCCGCACCTGATGCAGTTCTTCCACGTTATCGCACAGCTTAATCCGTCCCAGATAACGTTTGAGACAAAGATCTACGTAATCCTTTTCTGTTTTTACCACATCATAGAGAGTTCCCGGTTCTGCCTCTGGCTGGTCTCGCTGAATTGCCGCAGTGTCAATGAGATCCACCGTCTCATATTCCTGCTTTTTCATCTGTCGGAAAATCTTTGCTGCCTCCACAGCGTAGGCTGGTTCCACCACCAAGGCAAATTTGGTTCGTCCCATACGGCCTTCCACTGCATTACGCCATTCATCGTCTGTAATATCAAATAAATCCGCCAAGACTTCCACAGAAATTCGCGTACCGTAGCGGGCAGTCAGTTCCTCCTGGAGACTTCGGCGCACTTCCTTGAGTGCCTTGCTGTAATGTTTTTTATCTCGCTTCAGATCTTCCAAAATCTCTTTTTTGCTCTTATATTCCTTTTCTACCTGTCGCTTATCTGCACGAAATTCTTCCAGCTGTTCCTGAATAGAATCGTAGGCATCTTTTATTACATTTTTAATTTTTTCTACCTTTTCTGCAGTGAAATTTCCACTCCAGATTTCTTCCAAAAGATTCAGTGTCGGATTGCTGACATAATCGTTAATGCCCTCTGTCTCATCCCACTGTTTCAGTCGTTTTACCAATGCGCGCCAATCGGTAACTGCATTAGAACAAGATTCAATCAGGGCATTTACGTTTTTCAACTTTTCTTTTTTACTTTCCAACTCAGAAGATTTTAACTCTGCCTGCACCTTGGTCAGAACTTCTCTTTTTTCCTCCAACGCAGCCTTCCATTGCAGATTTTTTTGTTCTAAGACCGCCATCTTTTGTAAAATGGCATCCAAGTCTTCCCGCTTCTTTGCAAGAAAATCCTTTCTTTCTTCCACATCCAGAATCTTTAACAAGGACTCTATGCGAATCTGGTCTGCCTGAGCAGCCACCATAGCCCTGTCGTGCAGTCGCACCTCATCCAAAAGGGTGATTTCTTTTTCTAACGTCTCTACTCGCTCTTTAATTTCCCGATAAGCCGCCAACTGATCACTTAAAGCGGAGATGGTATCCTCCTTGCTCTTTGGAAACATATAGTCCTTAATGAACTGCCCGGTTCCGTTGGTCATGCGAAGGGCAATGGCACTTTTTTCCATGGTTTTAAATCGCCCTGGATCCACATAGCCAAAAATAGTCTCATTTAAGGTATTTAGATAGGCTTCCTGAGAAGGATAGGTGCGATTTATATTGATACGCCCCTTATTTTCACTGGAATTTCCTCGCTCTTTAATCAGCTGCTTCATTTTTCGGATGGAATAAGGAATTCCCTCCTTCGTCAAATATTCATCCTCCGGCATGGTACCGCTGTGACTAAAATAGCAGTATTTTTTCAACTCCAAGTCACTGCTTCCCACCTCAAATGTCACACCCACACAGGTATGGCTCTTTTTTGCGGTATCATAGAGTTCCAACACAATCTGGGCACAAAAATCCTGATTTTCTCGGTTTGCTGTACCATCTTTTTGTGCACCTCGAAGGTAACTTAGCACACTTCTCTTATTCTTAGTGTCATCTGCTGCGCGGTTTAAAAAGTCATTTCGCACACTTCCGTATAACACCACCTGCATAGCGTCCATAACGGTGGATTTACCGGAACCACTCTTTCCGCTAAATAGATTTACATGCTCATGAAAGGTGATCATCTGATGGTCCATTCCGCCCCAGTTATTCACCAACATTCTCGTAAAAATCTTCTTTGCCTGTTCCATCGGTCTCCTCCTCTCCATAAGCATTCAAAAGTTCATTTACCATAGCCGCACTGCAGTACAGGTTGATGGTACTATAAATATAAATCGGCGTTTCATCCTCCATATCCCGCAGTGCTCCTGGATAATCCACTATCTGATGGCGTTTCATCAACGACAAGGCCTCTTTCCACTCATTGTCTGTCAGTTTTTGATTCAGCAGGTTCGTATTTTTTCCGTACTCACGCAATTCTTCCAGACTGGTGGTGGTGGCAGAAAGTCCTTTTCCCATAATCTTATCTCGGTAGATCATCTTTGTCAGTAAAATAATAATCGTAGCTGTTTTGGAAAGGTAGACGGTATCCACCCCTTCCCCCACTAGGCGAAAAATATGTTCCTGACTATCATGTATCAGCTCGCAATCCAGCACTGCCACATAATTTTCAATAAAATGACGATGTCTTACACAAATCTCATACTGCTCGTTATCGCTGGGTACTAGTGTCACCGGATCATATTTTTCCTGTAATATGCAAGTCTGGCGAAACAGACTGGCAATGGTCTTTTTTAATTTTTCCGCCTCCGTCACAGAGAGCGTTTCCATATATTCTATCAATGTCATATCCTCCAAGCATGTCTCTTATTCTGCATTTTTTCGAATGGTAAAGGTGGAGTAGGTTAATCCCTTCTCATTGGTAATCTCTTTCCCAATCTGAATCTCCACATCACTTTTGGCAACTTCTGTAGCCTCCTGCCAGATAAACAACAGTTTCTCCAAATCTTCCATGTTATTTACCGTATGCTCCGTGGCATGAAATACACCATCCACCACATTTTTTCTCCAAAATTCCTGCAATTCTGCCTTCGTATAGAGAGGTTTTACCACAAACTGATCCATGCTTTCCGGCACAGGGACACTGGTTTCCATCTTCTGCGGACGAAATTCTTTCTTCCATCCATCCTTCGGTCTGGCAAAACTTTTTTCCTTCACCAGGGCAATTTTCTGGGAAAGTCCATATCCTTCTCCCAGTTTTTGTAGGATTTCCTCTTTTTTCTCACTAGTGTTTAGAAGTTTCACCAAAGCCTTGGTGCGGTCTTCCTCCACATTTCCCTCCACCAAAATATAGCGAATCCGTGCCGCTGCTCGTTTCGCAAAGGTACGCTTTTGGTCAATCAGACGATTGTAGCGTCTTTCTATAGCATCAAACTCACGATTTACCAGAAGCAGCAAGTCCGTTGCCTCCTCACAGCTTTGTATTCCTCTTTGATTTCGGTGCCATGCTATGGATTCCTTCTCTAGATCACAACCTTTTCTCTGAAGAGATTCCTTTCGCTCTTCTACTTCCTCCAAATTTTTGTGAATCAATTCTTTTATCTCCTCTTTGTAGCGATAAAAACTGTCCGTCGTAGTTAAAATGGCATATTTCTTACTATCCGTGTTGTTAATCTCCTGCACCAACACTTCCTGAATTCCAAGAAACGTCTTTTCCTTGGATAGTTGATCAAAGTAGCCTCGGATTCCCTCCTGCATATTGGCAAGCATCTGAAGTAAGGACTTAGTGGTGTGAAGCGCGCTTCGCAAAATCTCATTATTTTTCTCTTTATCTGAGCGATAGGTAAAAAGATGAGTATAGATGGAAAGCATGCTCTCCCGCTCCTGACTATTTTCCTCGCTGCAAATTCGCACAAATACATCCACAAAAAGCTGACTGTATTCCGGAAAAGAAACTACATACTGATTCAAAGTCTCATCGTAATCCTTTCTAAGCCAGCCCCAGTCCTCTAGCCGCCGCAGCATCACCGATGCCATATTAGAGCGCGTCAAAAGTTCTCCCTCATCCTCCACCTGTTCCTGACTCCAATCCATGGTAAAAGAGGCAATCTTTTCGTTGATAATATCCTGGCATTCCTCCTCCGTCAGCCCCAAAAGGGAATAAGACTGGCTGGATTCCTCATAGAGACTTACCAAAACCATCTGATAATAATCCAGATATTTGCTGGCGAACAATCTATAAAATTCCTTTGGTATTCTGCTTTTTATATTCATTCAAAACTCCATTATCCATAATTTTTTCATAAAACTGCGAAAAAACGGAACCTGCCACTTTATTGGAC
>CAYLUV010000004.1:0-654 GCA_964386955.1 uncultured Lachnospiraceae bacterium | reverse complement strand
TGGACAGATTCCGCTCTATTTTATCATTTTTCAGTTTTATGGTCAAATCTTACTGCTCTCTAAAAGTGATTTCTCCGGTTTCACTATCCATAGCATCTACGATTGCCAAAGATTCCAACTGGTAACCAAAGTTTCGGATAATTCTTCCACCGGTCTGGAACCCTTTCTCAATGGCAATTCCGATTCCCTCTACGGTTGCTCCAGCAGACTGCACAATCTGAATCAGTCCCTGCAGTGCACATCCGTTCGCTAAGAAATCATCAATCAGAAGTACATGGTCTTCTTCATTTAGGAATTTCTTTGCCACGATAACCTGATTTTTATTTTTGTGAGTGAAGGATTCTACTTCTACTTTGTACATATCTCCTTCTAAGTTGATGCTCTTTGTCTTTTTTGCAAAAACTACCGGCACACCAAAATGCTGTGCTGCGATACATGCAATACCGATACCAGAGGCTTCAATAGTAAGAATCTTTGTAATATTTTTTCCCTCAAAGCGTTTCTTCCACTCTTTTCCCATCTCGTTGAACAGATCGATGTCCATCTGATGATTTAAAAAACTATCTACTTTTAAAACATTTCCTTCTTTTACAATGCCATCTTTTAAAATTTTTTCTTCTAAAAAGTTCATTCTTCATTCTCCCATCCTAATTA
>CAYLUV010000003.1:0-38558 GCA_964386955.1 uncultured Lachnospiraceae bacterium | reverse complement strand
CAGGTAACCTATATTTGGGTGAAAGGACATGCGGGTCACCCGGGAAATGAGCGATGCGATCAGCTCGCCACAGCGGCAGCAGACGGTGGAAATCTCTTGGTGGATCCAGGGGTATCTGAAAAATAGAAAATGAGGAAGAGATACATATGAAGAGATGGAAAAAAACAGTGATTTTTTTGATGCTGCTGTTTCTTGGAACGGCACTTCTTGGATGTCAGGAATTTGCAGTGGACGAAGAGGGAAGCCAGGGAGAGACCGAGGCGGAAGAGACCTATTACGAGTTGGTGGTGGGACATATCCATTCCAAAGATCATACCTGGCATAAAATGGCGGAGCGATTTAAGGAACAGCTGGAGGAAAACACCGATGGCAAAGTGTTGGTGACAATCCGAGAAGACAGCCAGCTTGGATCTGAAGTAGAGATGATGCAGGAAGCTATAGCGGGCACGGGTGTGTGTGATCTTGTATTTACCGGAGAAGATATGCAGGCTTATGCGGAGGAGATGGGGGTTCTTGGAATGCCCTATGTTATCAACAGCGAAGCCCATTTAAATGCCGTATTGGAAGGGGAAGTGGGAGAAGAGATGAAGGCATTGATGCAGGAACAGGGACTGCGAAGTCTGGGAGAAGTTGTGCGGGGAAGTCTTTATCTTACTGCCAATAAAAAGTTGAAAAATCCAGCAAAGCTGCAGGACTTTGTCGTGCGAACACCGGAGTCAACTGTAACCATAGCGGCCTTTGAAGCTTTGGGAGCAAAGCCTATTTCCATGCCTTTTTCTGAGGTGTATGCCGCATTGGAGGATAAAACGGTGGAAGGGCAAGAAAATACCTTAGCTAATATTTACGATGGACGATTCTATGAAGTACAGGACTACGTTATGGAGACAGGACATACGAGAGGCTGGGCGTATTTTGCAATCTCAGAGGCAAGATTCTCCTCTTTTCCAGAGGGAATCCAGACAGCTATAGAGGAGGCGGCTGCAGAGGCAATCGCCTACGAACATGAACTGTTTTTGGAGCGGGAGACACTCCTTCCTCAGTGGCTGGAGGAAAAGGGAATGGAATTTGTAAAGGTAGATCAGAATGCTTTTCAAAAGATAGCGGAGGAAGAGCTGATAGGAACGTTATCCGATTCCCAGAAGGAATGGTATCAAAAGATTCTGGAGGCAGATCCAGCTTATGTTCCTCCAGTGGAGGCAGAAGAGGAAGCTAGTACAGAAGGGAAAACCCAGTAAACGCTGCTGGGTTCCTTTTTTAGCAAGGTACTTGATATTGCATAGTAGTGTGTATAAAATAATAGTCAAAGGAGGGAACGATTTATCCGTTGCTGAAGCGATTGACCAATGAGCATTATTTTGAAACCTATTTGAGAGAATCGAAGGAAGGACCTCCGAGAAAATACTACCATATTACAGCGGCGGGAATTATATATTTGGATCAGCTGGAAAGTGAGTGGGACGAATTTCGGGGAAAAGTGAATGAATTTTTAAAGGATTTGAAAAATAAAAAATGGTACACGTATCGCTATACACAGTGGAAAAAAGTGACCATTAAGGTGAACCCAAAAACAAGAAAATATATCGAGGAAAGAATCTAGGGAAGGCGGCTTGACCTTCCCCTTTTTCTTTGTTACACTTATGCTAGAACAAAGGAAAAGAGAGGCAGGAGATATGATAATAGAGATTGACTTTAACAGTCAGGAAGCCATATATGTGCAGCTGAAGAACCAGATTGTGGTTGCCATTGCCCAGGATAAGTTAAAAAAGGGAGATTCTCTGCCCTCTGTTCGGCAAATGGCTGAAATATTGGGTGTAAATATGCATACAGTGAATAAGGCCTACAGCATTTTGAGACAGGAGGGGTATCTTACTCTGGATCGAAGAAGGGGTGCTGTGGTGGAAGTGCTGGAGGACAAGGATGCGGAGCTTTTGTCCATTTGCAGTGACATGGAGATGCTGGTTGCCCGAGCGATCTGCAAAGGAGTATCCAAGGAGGATATGCTTTGTCTGGTGGATCGCGTGTACAATAACTATAAATGATAGATCAGGAGGAAGAACATGAGACTAGAATATACAAAGAATGCCCAGATGGTCATTTCTTTTGCAAAAGAGGCTTCCGAAACGCTGGGACAGGGAACCGTTGGCACGGAACATCTGTTGATTGGATGTCTGTGGGAAGGAGAAGGTCTTGCGGCAAAGGTATTGAAGGAAAATGGAGTGGGGCAGGATGCCATCGAGAATCTGCTAAATGAAACGCTGGTATCAGAATCCCTTTTTATAGAAGAAGCAGGTCCGGAATTTACACCGAGAGCGAAAAAAGTGCTGGATAACAGCCAGGGAGAGGCTTGGCATTACGGCGCGATGAAAGTGGGAACAGAGCACATTTTGTTGGCGCTTCTTAGAGAGAAAGATTCCATCGCCCTGCGGCTTCTTAGCACCTTGGGGATCAATGTACAGAAGATATTTGTGGATATTTTGCAGACCATTGGACTTACCCCAAAGGAAGTAAAGCAAGAATATGCGGCGATGAAAAATGGAGGTTACGACAGCAAAAATAATCGTCCATCCATGCTGCAGCAGTTTAGTAGAGATCTGACTGAGGCGGCAGCAGAGGGAAGAATGGATCCAGTGATTGGAAGAAAGAGCGAGATTGCCAGAGTGATGCAGATTTTAAGCCGCCGTACTAAGAATAATCCTTGTCTGGTAGGCGAACCGGGGGTAGGAAAAACAGCCATTGTGGAGTCTATTGCGCAGATGATTGCGGCAGATGAAGTGCCAAAAAACTTACAGGGAAAACGTTTGCTTTCCATCGATCTTCCTGGTATGGTGGCTGGTTCCAAATACCGAGGGGAATTTGAGGAGAGAATCAAACGCTTTTTAAATGAGGTGATGGAGGAAGGCAATGTACTTCTTTTTATGGATGAGATCCATACGTTGATCGGCGCCGGTGGTGCAGAGGGTGCCATTGATGCAGCTAACATTTTAAAACCATTTTTGGCAAGGGGCGAGATTCAGTTTATCGGTGCCACCACTAGAGAGGAATACCGAAAACATATCGAAAAAGATGCGGCTTTGGAGCGAAGATTCCAGCCGGTGGATGTGAAAGAACCTTCCATTCCGGAGACGGTAGAGATTTTGGAAGGAATTTCTGGAAGATTTGAGGAACATCACGGTGTGACCTACACAAAGGAAGCCCTCACGGCGGCGGCTTCCATGTCCAAACGGTATATCAGTGACCGTTTTCTTCCAGATAAGGCCATTGACATTATGGATGAGACCGCATCCAGAAAGAAGATGGAGCTTTACAAAGCACCGGAACAGATCAAAAAGCTGGAAAAAGAACTGGAAGATGCGGTAAGAAAGACAGAGCAGGCGTTGATGCAGGGAAAATATAAGAAAGCCAGCGAAGGCAAACGACTGATGGAGAAGAAGGAAAAAGCCTTGGAGAAAGCCAGAAATAAGTGGGAAAAGACGCAAAATCAGGAGCGTATTTCCATTGATGAGGAGGATATTGCAGAGGTAATTTCTCTTTGGACAGGAATTCCACTGAATCAGTTGAACCAGACGGAGGCAGAGCGCCTCAGAAATCTGGAACAGATTCTTCATCAGCGGGTAATCGGTCAGGAAGAGGCCATCGAGGCGGTGGCAAAGGCAGTGCGAAGGGGAAGAGTGGGACTAAAGGATCCAAACCGACCAATCGGTTCCTTCCTATTCTTAGGACCTACTGGTGTAGGTAAGACAGAACTTTCCAAGGCGCTTGCAGAGGCAGTGTATGGCAGCGAGAGCAATATGATTCGTGTGGATATGTCTGAGTATATGGAGAAGCACAGTGTGTCTAAGCTCATCGGTTCTCCTCCAGGATATGTAGGTTTTGAGGAAGGCGGACAGCTTTCTGAGAAGGTAAGAAGAAATCCATATTCTGTTATTTTATTTGATGAGATTGAGAAGGCCCATCCAGATGTATTTAACATTTTGCTACAGGTGTTGGATGATGGTGTGATTACCGATTCCACAGGTAGACAGATTGATTTTAAAAACACTGTGATTATTATGACTTCCAATGCAGGTGCGGGACGCATTATGACACCGAAGCTCCTTGGCTTTGCCACAGAAGTGGATGAAAAGAAAAACCATGAAAATATGCGAGAGGGCGTGATGGAGGAAGTGAAACGTCTCTTCCGTCCAGAATTTCTAAATCGTATCGATGCCACCATCGTCTTCCATTCCCTAAATGAGGGACATATGAAAGAAATCTTACATCTGTTGGGAAATTCTTTTGCAAAACGGGTGAAAAAACAGATGAATCTTACCTTACATTTTACAGAGGAAGCCTATGACCTGATTTTAAAAAATGGAAAGGATGAAAAGTTTGGAGCACGTCCATTAAAGCGGGCATTGCAGTCCATGATGGAGGATCCACTGGCAGATGCAATCCTCTCTGGAAGCATTCAAACAGGGGACGAAATCACTGTAAAAGTTGAGGAAGAAAAGATTATCTTTGGGTAGAAAAAAGGCGAAATTTGATATATAATACTCATACAAAAAAACTTAGGAGGTTACGAAACATGGCAGTGGTAGAAGAATTAATCCGTGTAGGAGAAGAAGATACATTAAGCTTTGGCAACTATCTGTTGTCTGAGAAGAAAAAAGTGGAGAATTTTGAGTTTGAGGGAGATCTCTACAAAGTAAAAACATACAACGAGATTACGAAGCTGGAGAAAAATGGAGGTTTTGTCTATGAGTCCGTACCGGGAAGTACGGTGACAAACTTCAAAGCGGAGAACGACAAAGTTTCCTTTGATGTGGAAGCGGGCGATGATGTGCAGATTACACTGGAATTGGAAGAAGACAAGGTGTATCGTGTGTTTGTGGATGAGGAGAACATCGGTCAGATGAGAACGAACCTTGGCGGCAAAGTAAGCATCAGTGTTGGCAAGAATGCACATGTTGTGATTGAAAGAGCATAAGGAGGATTTTCATCGATGGCGCAAAAGGCGAAAACCATGTTTTTCTGTCAAGAGTGTGGGTATGAATCCGCAAAATGGCTGGGTCAGTGCCCTGGCTGCAGAAAATGGAATACCTTTGTGGAAGAGAAAGTCACCGTATCAGCCAAGACAAAAGAAAAAGGAACAACTGCGGGTGGGATTCTTCCCACCCGTCTTTTTGATGTATCCACCAAGGAGGAGGAACGGCTTGCCACAGGGATGGAGGAGCTGGACCGGGTACTTGGGGGCGGCATTGTAAAGGGTTCTCTTTCTTTGGTGGGTGGAGATCCGGGGATTGGCAAATCCACGTTATTGCTGCAGGTGTGCAGAAATTTAGTAAACAAGGGAAGAAAAGTCCTTTATATATCAGGAGAAGAGTCTCTGCGACAGATTCGCATGAGGGCAGAGCGTCTGGGGGTATTTGAGAAGGAACTTTTGCTTCTTTGTGAGACAGATATGGACTTGATTCAGGGTGCCATGGAAAATGCAAAGGCAGATATGGTGGTAATCGACTCCATTCAGACTATGTGCAGTGACGAGATCAGCTCTGCGCCGGGAAGTATCTCTCAGGTGCGAGAAATCACAGGACGTTTGATGATGATGGCAAAGAAGAACAATATGGCGATTTTCATCGTTGGTCATGTAACAAAGGAAGGTGTAGTGGCAGGACCAAGAACCTTAGAGCATATGGTAGACACGGTGCTTTACTTTGAGGGAGATCGTCATGCCTCTTATCGAATTCTTCGCGGGGTGAAAAATCGATTTGGCTCTACCAACGAAATTGGTGTCTTTGAGATGCGAAAGGAAGGTCTCGTGGAAGTAAAAAATCCGTCCGCTTTTATGTTAAACGGAAGACCGATGGATGCCTCCGGCTCTGTGGTGGTTTGTTCCATGGAGGGAACAAGACCGATTTTATTAGAAATTCAAGCCTTGGTCGCACCTACCAATTTCCAGTTACCAAAGAGAACGGCGGTGGGTATTGATTTTAACCGCGTGAGCCTCTTAATGGCGGTGTTGGAAAAAAAAGCGGGGATGCATTTGGGAGGCTGCGATGCCTATGTAAACTTGACTGGTGGAATGCGCATTGCAGAGCCGGCCATGGACCTTGGCATAGTGATGGCCATTGCATCCAGTTATAAAAATCGTGCAGTGGATCCTGGCACCATTATCTTTGGAGAAGTGGGACTTACAGGAGAAGTGCGTGGGGTATCTCAGGCAGAAACCAGAATCCGGGAAGCCAAAAAGATGGGATTTACCAGATGCATTATTCCAAAGAGCAATGTGGAGGGACTGATTGATGCGCACAAGTTAGGCATTACCTTAGTGGGCGTCTCCAATGTGGTGGAAGCACTGCACCAGCTCTGATGGCAGCGATAGAAGGTTTGAAAAAGAAAAACAATCGAAGGACTGGGCATATCTACATGGAGGATAAGAACCCAGAAGAGTATTCGAAAGAGAAAAACGACAGGAAGAGGAAATAGGATGGAGCAGAAGAGAGAAAAAATAAGATATTATCTGGTGGATGCACTGAGGGGATTTACTCTGCTGGTGATGATTGGATATCATTTATCTTATGATGTGTTTATTTTATATGATCGGTATCCAGGATGGCTGTCAAATCCCCTGGGATTTTTGTGGCAGCAGTATATCTGTATTACATTTATACTAATCTGTGGACTGTCTGCTTCCTTTAGCCGCAGCAATTTAAAACGGGGTATCTTGTTAAACGGATGTGGACTTTTGGTGACGGTAGTGACAAAAATTTTTAGTCCGGAGGCTGTTGTTTATTTTGGTGTATTGAATCTGTTGGGGTGTTCGTTATTATTATTGATTCCTATCAAAAAATGGATTCATCAGGATAATTGGAAGATTTGGGGCGGGCTCTTTTTCCTTTTTTTCCTTTTAACAAGAAATATCAATGAGGGATTCCTAGGGTTGGAAGCAGTACCGATGCTTTTTCTACCGGAGGGAATGTATCAACAGGGTTGGATGATTCCACTGGGATTCCCAACGGCCGGATTTTATTCGTCTGATTATTTTTCTATCCTTCCATGGTTCTTCCTATTTATGGTGGGATACTGTAGTTCCTATTGGCTGAAGGAATCGGAGACTTTACAACGACTGTTAGCAAAACGGGTACCGCTTCTTACTTGGCTAGGGCAGCATAGCTTGCTAATCTACCTGTTACATCAGCCAATTTTAATGGGATATTGTATGTTATTGTTCCAATAAAATAAACAAAATAAAAATTTTAAAAAATTTGAAAAAAGGTGTTGACTTTTCCTAGGAGGTCATATATAATAAGTTTTGTTGAGTGAGAGACATGAAGAAAACACTTCAAAGAGTATCACCAACAAAACTTCATATAGGGGCGTAGTTCAGCGGTAGAGCAACAGTCTCCAAAACTGTAAACGGGGGTTCGATTCCCTCCGCCCCTGCTAAAGAGGGTCCGGGTTTTCTTGTTGAAGAGAATTCGGGCTTTTTTGTGTTATAAAGAAAAGGTTAGAAAGGAAAAAGAATTATGGCAGAGAACAAGAAAGAAAATCCAGTATTGACGGTATACGACGAGGCAAGCGGAAAGTACTTTGACATTACTATTGACCTTGCGCAGTTGGAAAATGCGGAACTGACAGAGGAAGAGAGAAAGACATTGGAAGCTATGTTGGAGGCAGCAAAGGAGCAGGAACAATAGAAGAGAAAAAACTGTAAAGTTTTTGTTAACTTTTTGTAAAGTATTTTGCCCGAAATTCTTGACATTACACAGCAAATATCATATTATGTAACAAGAAAGACTCTTGGAAATCCTAATTTTAGGTAAAAAGTAACAAAAGAAAAGGAGAAATGAAGAGTGGATGTATTACGTGACTTAACATTGCTGTCAATTATGGGTAGAGTGGGACTTGCTGTGTTGATCGGTGGAATCATCGGTATGGAGCGATTCGTGAAAAACCAGCCGGTGGGTGCCAGAACTTATATGCTGGTGTGTATGGGAGCCTGTCTTGTTATGATGACAAACCAGTATATCTGCAAGGTATTTGAATCGGGAGATCCATCCAGATTGGGTGCACAGGTAATCAGTGGAATCGGTTTCTTGGGAGCCGGAACCATCATTGTAACAGGAAACAATAAGATTCGAGGTCTTACCACAGCGGCGGGACTTTGGTCTGCGGCTTGTATCGGTCTTGCCATAGGAATTGGGTTTTATGAGGGAGCCATTGCCGTTGGTATTGTATTATTCCTGATTATGACTGTATTTAAGAAAATTGAGCGTTTGGTGCGAAAAAATTCCAAATCCCTTCGTCTGTACTTGAACGTGGAGAGCAATATGGCACTGAATAATTTTATTACAGAGTGCCACAATCGAAAGATTCGAGTGGATGATATGCAGGTGTCCAAACCGGGAAAAGGAGCAAGAAAGACAGGGGGAATTATTGTTTTTCTTACCGTTAAGCTGGGAGAGAGACAGCAGCATGCGGAATTGATTCATCAGCTTGGGGTTCTGGACGGCGTTTTATATATTGAAGAGCTGTAAGATAGAGCCGTAAAATTGAATAAACTAGAAATTTTGTTTTTTCTCCTAGTGTGTTATACTGGATTTAGCCAGTGCCCTAGGAGAATTTTTTTATGTAATGAGAAATTACGGTTTCTTATTGTATAAAAATGTTAGGCGAAAACAGCGGTATACCATAGGGTAGAAAAGAGAAAAGAGAGGGAGAACAGATGGGATTCATGGTTTTTTTATTGGTTGCAGCCTTGCTGGCAGGTGCGGTAGGCGTAGCGGGATACTATTACCGGGATTATAAGAAAAAAGAATATATGTTGGACTATGAAGTGCAGCAGATGGTAGAAGATAAAGAACAAAAACAAAAAAAGGCGGAGCTGGACAGTCATATCCGGGAAGAACAAAAAAATAAAAAATTCTATCTGGATGTGATACTGACTCACGGCAATGCCATAGGCGTAAAATCATCCTCCGACAACGAGGGAAAGAGACGTTGTGGCATCTTATCCATCGGTGATATTAAAATGATAGGAAAAAACAGCCGCGGGGAAGACTATTTATATCGAATTGATGAAGCGGGAATGGAAATCTGGGCAACTTTTGAGAGGGATGAGTTACTGTTGAAATCACAAAATATACCTTTTGAAATTCGAAAAGAGGGAATGGCACGAGATCAGGGGACAAGAACGCAGAAAGCTGTCATTAAGGCAGATCAGCAGTACTATATTATACTGGGATCTAGACATGAGATTGGCCTGTTGGCCCAGAGAAGTTAAGGGGAGGAAGAGAAGAGATGGAAAGACAAAAGATTATAAAAAAATGTCCCTGCTGTTTTCGTGAGATTTCCAACGAAGAGGCGGACATTTTAGTGAGAGACCATGAGATTCGTCTCCACTCTCCTATATTAAATGAGTTAATTTCGCCCCATAAGGATGAAAAATATGCGCGATTTTGGGAAAATATGGGAAGCGGCGCCAACGTGTTTGAGACAAATCGCATTATCGTGACGAACCAGATGATTGAGGAAGTCAATGAGGAACTGGAAGAGATGGGAATGCTGCCAGTGGAAAAGGAGTTGGATGAGAATAGTCTTGGCTATACTCTCACGATTCGAGAAGACTCCATGATTGTAGTATCTAACACCATGGTATGTCCCCACTGCCATAATGTGTTGCCTCAGAATTTTTTCAAATATGATATGCTCTCCATCGGTCTGGCGGGCAGTGTGGCAACGGGAAAGACCGTTTACATGGCTAGTCTGATGATGAATGGATTTCGCATATTAAATAAAGACAATATCACTGTGAGAAATGCCCATGGAAATCCGCTGGACCCGGAAAAAATTAAGATGGAAAAAACCGCACAAAAGCTTTTTTCCGACCAGCTTTGTCCGGATCCTACCAACAAAGCCTTCCATCAGCCAATTTATCTGGAATTTTGTGTAAAGACCGAAACGGGAGAAAAGAAATTTTTGGTGACATTTTATGATGTGGCAGGGGAGACCATACGAAAAGAAGCGGGAAGTGGAAAGACTATCTTTGCCAGACATGTGGATGGCATTATCTTTTTTGTAGATCCATCCCAGATGTATCTAAAACGACCGATTTCTCTGCGTACAACGGTGGACGAGGAGCGTTTGCTCGCCTCCATGAAACTACTTTCCAGAGAGGAACAGGCGAGAGTGCAGATGGAAAACAGGAGAGGCGGCGCCAATCCGATACCAGTGGATTTTGGCACATCCCATGAGGACAACGAAAATCTTCTCTATGAGAGAAATCCCGTGACAATTTTGGATTCTCTTCGAATGGGAATCGGCGATAGCTTGCTGAAGGACAAATACATTGCCCTTACCATTGCAAAATGTGATCAGCTTTCCGAACTGGAAGAGTTTCGAGAAATACCAGGATCTAGTATGTTATTCCAGAGGGAGGAGATAAAAAGAGGATGGCTGGATACAGACCATCAGTTGTTGAGACAAAAGATTTTGGAACCAGTCTTTGAAGAGAAAGTGTATCATCTGCAAAGAAATGCTGGGGAATATAAAAAAGCAGGGCTTTTTATGGTATCTGCTCTGGGCTGTGATACAAAACAGGAGGAACAGAATCAAAATATCGTAACGAAAGCCATTAGCCCGGTCAATCCGATTCGGGTGGAGGAACCTTTTATGTGGTTGCTTATGAAGATGTTACAGGAAAGGGGATGGATGGAATGAGCAAATGGCAGCAGCATTATTATACATGGTCCACAAACAGCCTTTCCCAAAATAAAGTAGGACTTGGTATAGTGGCCGCTTCTGTAGAGAATCGAGATGCTCTTCGTCTTGCGGAACATTATGGTGCAAAAAGTGAGGTGATTCGGGAGGACTCTAAGGCTACCATCGAGAGAGGAAGCTATTCGCCGGAGCTGCAGGGATTTGTAAGAACCGGTGCGACTCCTTGTGAACAGGGGGCAGATCAGAGAAATAATATGTTTGTGCATATTTACAGTGCGAAAAATTGTGATCTTTCTAAGCCGGAGTGTTACCTTGGAAAGTTAGATTTCAAAACCCGATGGGAGGGAGAGAAGAAACTGCCGGAATGTCCTATGGCAGAGGGAAAAGGGGGAAGAGCCTATGCCATCGCCCTTTTAGAGAAAATGCAGATGACAGAGCGGGTGGAGGAACTTTTTTATCTGGTATATCATTGCCTTTTGGCGGGAGAAAGCCCTCTTACCATAACAAATGCAAAAATAAAACTGGAGGAGTTTGGAGAATTTTCTCGGGAAATGATGATTGTCATTCACTATATGCTTCCAGTGACTCTGCGAAAAGAGGCAGACTATGTCTCCTACCAGACAGAAAATAAGCAGGAAGCTCATTTTCAGTTCGGAAGAGAGCCGGGTAGGTATCTGTTTGATTCCCAACAGGGAAAGAAGACAAAACACTACACCATGTTGGAACAGTCCTTTTATCATATGTTGGGGGAGGCATTTTTGCAAAAAAATAGCAATGCCTTTGAAAACATGATGGAGGAGATGAATCAGTTCCTCTTGAAAATCACAGACAAGCGAAATCTCCTTGAAAAATGTATCTTTTCCTTTATGGCATCTCAGGCGGGAAGGGAAAAACAGACGGAGGATTTTTTCTACAGCTTAGAACGATTGATGTACTGGGCAAAGAAGGAAGCGGGATTGATTCCTGCGATTCAGACAGCTACGAAGGATCTGGATTTTGCCTCCATGAAGGAGGAAGAACTGCTTTCTTACACGAAAATGATGGTGACGGGAGCTGGTGGAAAGACCAAGGATATGGCTTACGGAGAGTTGAACCGTATGCTTCGCTATTATTATGATAAAAAGGATGGTAAATTTACTCGTTTGTTGGATGAAATCTATGCCAAAAATCCTTCCGTCTATGAAAAAATCCTGCTGCAAAATCGAACTGAATTTGCAAAAACGGTGCTGAAGAAACCTGTGGACAGCAAAGAAAAGTTGGAACAGGTGGTACACTGTCATGGAGAATTTTTAAAGGAGGATCACTATAAAAAACGAGTGATTCGAGAGGCTTATGAGCTATATTGTCAGACGAAGAAGGAAGCGTTGCGGGAAGAAATTGGCTGTCTGGCAAAACAGATATCAGAAGAAGCCTTTCTCGCCTACAAACTCCAGGATGTGGAGAAGATTTTAAAAAAGGCAGAAACCTTGGAGGAATATCTTTCCATCACAGAGCAGATGGCGGTGGAGAAGATGGAGCCATCTATACAAAAACAGATTGCAATATATGGCATGTCCCATGTAAAGGTGAAAAACAGGCTCTCTTTGCAGGAGGAAGGGGGCATCTTGGCCCTGGGAAGAAAGATGGGTCTTTCCATCTATGTGGAACAGGAACTGAGCAAGCACTATCAAAAACAGATTATTCTAAAATTAGATCAGATGGGACTTCCGCTGCTGTTTCGGGAGTTATCTGGAAAAGAACAGCAAGAGACAAAAATCTATCATCAGATGAAATTAGTCCTTATGGCAAAACGATATCTGTTTTTGCTAAAAGAGGAACCTCATCTGGAAAAATTGGATGTGAAGGCGTGGATTTGCTTTGTACTTCGCCTCTCTGAAACCTTGGAAAGAATCGATTCTAAGAGGGCAAAGGAGATGGTACAGGCCACGAAAAAGGGAATCATAAAGACAGAGAATCTCTATCTGTTGGCGGAAGCAAATCATGTGTTGCAAAATCATGGCACCAATGGAATCCACTGTACAAAGGAAATGTGGGACCGAGTACCGCTCCAAAATGCAGAAGATTTCCGGCTTTTGTATAGTAAGATATCAGATCTTTCCCTTGTAAAATGTCAGAACAGTGACAAGTACAGGATGGCAAAGAAATTGTACGAGCTGGCAGAAGACAGCAAGGAGAAAGATAAAGCGGAATATGGCTGGAAAGCCTATGAAAACTTAGAAAAGAAAGCGGGAAAAGGAAAAATGGAAGAGCGTGGATGGAAAAAACTGATACATTGTGCCATAGATGATGTGATGAATTTAAGTATCTGGTCCGTTGTATTGGGGCTTTACGGGTATCTTTTTGTAATTATCCGAGAAAACACCAAATCTCCAACGGAATACTGGTACTCTATCGGAATATTGGTTGGATTAATTCTTTGCTATGGATTATTTACCTTAACCTATCAAAGAAAAGAGATTACCCCTGGTGGTATTGTTTATCTCCTTGGGGTAGGAATCTTTCTTATGAATGCCGCTATGGCACTGGATACCGTGGTGAGTGTGGCTATTTTATTTGGAATCAGTGCGATTTTATCTTTGGGAATGAAGATATTTTCTGCTATGTATATGGAAGAGTAGAAGTTAAAGCCAGCGAAATATCCGTTTTGGGTAGATAAAGTGAGTTTTAGGAAATGAAAATAGAATTAAAAGAATTAGAAGAAAAAATAATTAAATTACAAAAAAACAGGACTACATTTTCGGAATTTCTGGAAGAAAAGATGGACGAATTTGATTATAGCAATACAACCCTTGCCAAAAAGGTCTTTCATCAGGTGGAGGATAAAGAGACGAGGGAGGTTCGCTTTGTGCCGGTAACGAGACAGGCCATTGCTTCCTGGCTGAAGGGAACAATGCCTGGAAGCCGAGAGGTCTATATCAGTCTTGGGATGGCGTTTCAGATGAATCTGCGAGAAATCAACCGAGAGATTTTGGAAGTATTTCTGGGGACTGGTCTTTACTGTAAAAATATCGATGATGCCATCTGGATCGCGGTGATTCATCAGCTGTTTCCTCTGGAGGAGATGGAGCAGGTGCGGCGAGAAATTGAGGACATCGTCTATCAGGAGACAGAGGAAATTGAGGAACAGGAAGTGGGCCGCAGCGTGCTCACGACAGATCTTTGGAAGGAATTGGAGGCTGCCAAAACGAAGGAGGAATTTTTCCAAGTGATTGCTGCAAATCGGGAAGAGTTTCGGGACGGCGCAAGAAAATTTGGAGAATGTCTCTCCGAGGTGATCGAGGAAGAGTATGGTTACTTTGAAAAAAGTACAGAATTTTTGGCGGACATCGGCTGTCTTCACTGTGAAGCACAGTTTTCCAAGATTCGTGCGGGAAAAGCCATTGTCACCAGGGAATGGCTGCTTCGTTTTCTACTGTCTATGCAGCCTTCCTATGAATCCATTGAAAAGCTACTGGCGAAAGCCCAGATGGAACCCCTTGGTATCACGCCGGTGGAGTTGGTGATTGAGACCATTGCCAAGGGGAAAAACCACACCTTTGCCACCAGTCAAGAAACCTGGGCGGCCATCGAAGAGCTCTGTGGAGAACTGGAAAGGGAAGGGATTCCTATGGATGGTGAAATGTCCAGAAAATACGATACCGTGTATGCGCTTCCTTGGAAACAGAAGGTATTTTTTGCTGCTTTGGTGGGGAAAAAACTGATGGAAAGCCAGAGTAAAAAAGATTATGGTTACCAGGAAGAGGAATATTGTCGTCACCAGTTTACAGATAAGATTCTCTTTGAGGAAGTCCACCGTTTTAAGAAAAATAGCAGTCTGAAAGCCTTTGCCAACCATTTGGAAGAAAAAAGCAATAAAGAGATGGAAAAAACATTGAGTGATGCCACTTTGGAAGCCCTCCTCCCAGGAAAATGGAAGAAGGACGAGTATCATATGGAGCGATTTACAGAATATTGCTATGCACCTGTGGCAAAAAAGAGATCCAATGACTACTATATGAATGAAATTTATTTCTACAGTGCCCTTTTATACTCTATTTTTACAGGAAAATGCTTTACGAAGGATTTTTCTCTTGAAAAGGAATTGGAAGTGAAGAAGGCAGTGGAACGGGAAGAAGCGGCGAAATGGCTTACGGATATCTTTTACCGAAATCTGGGAGAAGAGCTGAATCCTTCCCAGATGGCAACCATCAAAGATATTGTGCTAAAATTACTGGAACTTCAGTAGAAATAACAAAATAAAAATGATGTAAAAGGCGATAAACCTCCGATTTGTATCGGGGGTTTTTTCTATGCTATGATACGAACATGAAAAGAGGACTTAAAGGGGGAATTGTGATGAATTTTCTAACACAGATAGGCGTACTCGCCATTATTTTAATTATTCTTTTAATCTTGATAAAATCCAATCAGACCTTGGAGCGAATCTATATGGAGGAAGAAAAGGATACGGAGCCAGTTATCTCCTTAGAACTTCCCAAATGGAATAGATACAGCTTTGGTCGGAGGAAAAAGAAAGCGGGAAAGAGAAAAAGGGCTCGCGAACTGGAGCAGGAAATAGAAGAAGAGCCAAGTCAAAAAGTAAGGGAGGTATCCAGAACAAGTGCTACAGTTCCTGTGGATACCGCATCCAAATGGACGGTGGAACGATTGGATGATCGGGGTCGTGGCATTGCCAATTACCGAGTGAGTGCATTTCCTTATAGCATCGGAAGAAATGAGGACAATGATCTTGTGTTGGATGATCTTAGTGTCAGCGGACATCATGCCATGTTGGAAGAAGCTTATGGAAGCGTCACTTTGATAGACCAAGGCTCTCTTAACAAGCTCGTGGTAAATGGAAGAAGCGTCACAGAGATTGAGATTGCGGATCAGATGGAAGTAGATTTTGGAAACACAAGACTTCGTTTTCACAAGGAAGGAATGAAATCCAATCCTACCATCTGTTTTAGTGAAAACAAGTTGATGGAGGAGTGGTACTAAAATGGCAAAACAATGGATAAAAGATGCAAAACGAACGGGAATTTTGTTCTATATCGTATTGCTACAGTTGGCTTCTTTACTGTTTGTCATGGGAAAAGGAGCAGGACAGATTTATCTGGATATGTTTTTGATTCTTCTAGTGATTACACTGGTCACTTATTTTCTGGCTAGAGTCCAGGGTGGGAATATAAAGGTTGTGATATATACTATCGTACTTTTGACCATAGGAACCATGCTCCAGTGCATCTTTTTGCAGGAGTCGGTGCTTGCCAATCCGAAGGCCTATGAACTGAGAAATCCTGCTATGAGTTTGCAGATGCAGTATCTGGTGGCTTTTGTGGGAGCGGTGGCAGCAGGACTTTTTTATAAGAAAGGAAAAATCTTGGCAAATCCAAAGGTAATCAAGGGAATGTATGGAGCCTCTATGGTACTCTATGTGGCAACGCTAGTGCTTGCTAAGGCAGTGGGAAATGCGAAAAACTGGATTGTCATCGGAGGATTATCGATTCAGACATCGGAGGTAAATAAATTAATTTATATTTTCCTACTGGCTGGTATTTTGGGCGGAGTGGAAAATCCTTCCCGAAAAAGAATTGGATTCGCCTTTTTGGTGACGCTGTCCAATCTGTTTTTCTTGGTGCTGCAGAGCGAATTTGGGACAATTCTTTTGATTCTTACGGTTTTTCCAGTATTTTTGCTTCTCTTTGTACCGGATCTTCGTGTGGTGTTGGCAACGGTAGCGGGATACATTGGAACAGGATCCTTGGTGGCGGGGATAGGAACTTTTATCTCCAATATGGCAGCAAAACATGCAGCGTTTGGTGGCATATCTCTGGTACAACTTTTTCTTCGCAACTATGATAAGATTGCTAATCGATTTGTCTACTGGCTGAATCCAGAAAAAGACCCGTTAGGGTTGGGATATCAGATGTTAAAGGCGAAAGAGGCCATAGTGCTTGGTGGCTGGTTTGGAACCAATTCCGTCACCAATCTTCCGGTAAAAACCAGCGATATGGTATTTCCGGCGCTGATTGAACGGTGTGGCATTATTTTGGCGGTGTTGGTGCTGATTACCATTATTATGCTTTGGCTGGAAGGAATCCGTGTATTTATTCGAGTGAAAGATAAATATCACAGAGCTGTCTGTGCGGGCATTATATTTATGTTATTTTACCAAGCACTGATCATTGTGGGAGGAAGCTGCGGAATGTTTCCGCTTACTGGAATTACCCTTCCCTTTATTTCAAGCGGAGGAAGTTCTTTGTTGATCAGTGGTGTGATGATAGGAATAGTGATTACCATTTCAGGCAGACTGGAATGGGGAGGAGAAATGGATCATGAAGAAATGGAACTGGAATTTAAATTTATTAAGAAGAACTCAGATCATACAGAGCATTTCACTGCTCTGTGTCATCGCTATGGTAATCTCCTTAATCAGAATTTCCGCCGTATTGCCGGGGGTATCCGAAAAGGCGGATCAGGACAAGGAGAAAGCCCTGTACGAGAAGAACTTGAAGGAGTATGTGAGGGGACCGATTCTGGACCGGAATGGGGAGATATTGGCGAGCTCTAAGGAGCCGCTGGGAAAGAGAACGTACACACAGCCGAAAGCCTTTGGTTCTTTGCTTGGTTACTGGTCTAAGATATATAGTAGCGGTGGATTGGAAAAAATGCTAAATTCCCAGTTGGAGATGAGTGAGTGCAGGAAAAAGGGAGACAAGGTGGGTTCCACCGTGAACCTTACGGTGGACGGTGGACTGCAGACAATAGCATATAACTTGATTTCTGAAATAACGGGTTCCGTGGTGGTGCTAGATGCCAAGACAGGAGAAATCCTTACTTTGACTTCCTCCCCATCCTTTAACGGCAATAAGATAGAAGAAAATTGGGAAGAATTGAACGGTAAAGAGGGTATTTTTACATCCAACGCCTTTCAAAATGCAGCAATTCCAGGTTCTGTATTTAAGCTGGTAACCTCCGCAGCGATTTTGGAGGGAAAATTGGAGGAGGATCTGGTCTATGACAATGGTTCCCTTTTGGTGGATGGAAGAACCATTCGAAATGCCAATGGCGCAGCCTACGGCAATCTGACCTTTTCCTCTGGATTTGTAAATTCCTCCAACGTATATTTTATGACCCAGGGCTTAAAACTGGGGGCGGATACGCTGGAACAGAAAATGAAAAGTTTTCTAATTGGAGAGGATATTGAACTGGATTTTACAACTTTAAAATCCAACCGGGATTTTGCCGATTACAGTGACAATATGGTGGCAACCACCGCCTTTGGGCAGGGAAATACATTGATTACACCCCTTCATATGGCTATGATCACCCAGTCTGTGGCGGGGGAAGGAAAGATGTTAAAGCCATATCTTATTTCTTCGATTGTAAACGGAAAAGGGGATATCACGGAAGAAGGAGAGACAGAAGTGCTGACAGAGCCTATGACAAAAGACGTGGCAGATGCCATCAAGGAAGTGATGGTAAAAGCCGGAGAAAAATATGGCATGATGACCCTTTCCAATGGTGGAAAAATTGCAGCAAAAACAGGAACCGCCCAGAGGGGAGACGGCACAAACAATGCTTGGATGGTTTCTTTTGCTCCTGCCAATGACCCGAAGTATGTGGTCTGTGTCAATGAACTGGGAGCTTCCGGATACGGAATCGCCTTGAAGGACAAGGTGGAAGAACTTTATCAATATTTATTAGAAGATTAGCTACAAAAAATGCTTTCCATGCATTACTGCCAGTTTATGGAAAGCATTTTTAAAAAATCAGAAAAAAGAAGTCCATTTTTTGGATGCATACCCATTTCTGTCAGAGAGACAGGAAGAGGAGGTAAGGAAAAATGATCAATCAGGTGAAGCACCAGATGGGTAAGGGCCTGTGTCAAAAGCTGTTGCCCTTTTAAGTTTTGATCCAGTTGATAAGAAATCTTAGGGGTGTAGGAAGGATAGGGATTTCGCTCGTAATAGTATGCTCTGGTATAGTCAATGAGACGAATTTGATCTTCCTGCAAAATAAGATTTCCCGGATGGAGATCTGTGTAGAGAACACCATGTATCAAGAGTGTCAGGAGTCCTTGCCCTAAATCCAATATATACTTCTTTAATTGTTTTGTGTTAAGATACTCTATAGAAGAAAGCGGTGTGCCGGTGACATATTCCATCAAGATGGCAGGACGGCACTCCTTCCAATCTGGAAGAAACAAATCTGGATAAAAGGAATGATACTTAGGAATGACAGGATGAGAGATGTTTGTTAATGTTTCAAATTCATCTTCAAAGGCTTCCAAATCCGCGGGGGACATTTTTTTGGATACTTTTAATACATAAAAATGCAGCCCATCGCTGACTTTGTATAGAATGCTCTGACGGGATGAAGCCAAAACAGATTGAACCTTCAGGGAATGTTGACTCATGTAATCTCCTCCTATAACATAATTTCAATTTATTTAGTATAACACAAATGCCCTGGAGAAGAAAAGGGGCGAAAGGAGCTTTGGAATGCCTGTATATTTTGAAAGTCGAAAAAATAAAAGACGGGTGAATCAGGATTATCATTTATATATGGAATACAGGGTGAACCATGAGGCGATGCTGAAGGTTTTTTTGATTGCTGATGGGATGGGGGGACTTTCTTTTGGAGAGTTGGTATCCTCCCTGGCGGTGGAAAAGTGGATCTTAAAGCTGCAAAAGCAGACCATGTCAAAGGAATTTCTTGGGAAATCCATTCATGAGCAGATAGAGTGTCTGAAAGTATTTTCCTTCCATGTGGTACAGGAAATCAATCAGGAAGTGTATCAGGAACTGATTAACCAAGGTATTGAGGGAGGAACCACATTGACTGCGGGAATTCTTTTTTTCGATACCTTGATTTTGTCAAACTGTGGGGACAGCCCGGCATACTGTTATCAGGGAAAGGAAAAGAGTCTGGTCAAAGTGACAAGGGAACAAAATGTGGCAGAAGAGTTGGTTCGACAGGGGAAAACAACCAAAAATAGTCCCCTTTATCTGCAAAAGAAAAATTTGTTGACGGATTATATTGGGAAATATAGGGAATCCACACCCCATGTCTGTACGATGTCCTTTCAGCCGGGGGATTTGCTGCTCCTTGGCAGTGACGGCGCTTTTGGAAAACTTCGAGAGGAGGAAATCCGGCGAATTATTCTTTCCAAGGAAGGACATCCGGAGCAAATCATAGGGGAAGTGATGAATCAGGCAGAGAGCATGGGGGAGGAGGATAACCAGACCTTAATGCTCTATGGAGCGGAAGTAGAGAAGGAAGAAAAAAGGGAAACACCAAAAAAGAAAAGGAGATGGTTTCCTTTTTGAGCAGTGATTAAGAAAGACAGGCGGTGTAACATATGTATCCTATCCTAAAGGAAGGAGAGCGTTTTCATTTTATCAGCGACAAGGAGCCAGGAGAAGGCTCCTTTGAGGCAGATGTGATGATCAAACGGGAATTATATCAAAATGGAAGAAAACAGGGACTATTGGGGCAAGACGAAAAGACAGGAGTTCTTTATTTTGTAAAGGTCTTGTTTTGCGAGGATTTGGATGAAGTCTATGTGGAAAAGGAAAGTAAAGTTCGTCTTTATTCGCCTTTTATTATTCGAATTTATGGAGGGATGATTGACCGGGAAAACAACCGGTTTATTACCTTGATCGAGTATCGCAAGGAACAGGATCTGTCAGACTTAATTCGTTTTGGAGGACTGAATCATTTGTCCTCCCAGGAAAAATGGATGGTAAAGCATAAGATTGCCCTAAAGATGCTATATGGTATTCATCACTATATGTCCATGTATGAAACGGATCCCCTGGTACATCGAGATTTGAAGCCGGAAAATGTCATGGCATCTGCCGATGGAGAAGTGGTAAAGATCATTGATTTTGACTGGGTGCATCTGCATAAGAGCAATGTGACCGTGATGACAAGAAGGGAGCAAAAGGGAACTCTTGGATATGCGGAACCGAGATCTTGGAACAGTTATCGGGCAGATAAAAAAATGGATATCTACTCTGCAGGGTTGGTGCTCTATTTTATATACATGGAACGCCATCATTTCAGTGGGCAGGAGGAGATTACCCATTATCTCATGGCGGATGATTATGCCTACACCCTGAAGGATACCGGTGAAATGGATATGCAACTGCGGGCCATCCTGCAAAAAATGATTGCGCGGGAGGAGAATCGGTATGAGCATATAAAGGATGTGATTCGGGATTTTGTGCATTATCTGAATCAAAAGGGATGCTGTCCGGAAATTCCAGAGTTGATGATGGAGGTTCCAAGTGATGGCATGCGTCTTTATTATCGGATGGACAATGTGATCTACAATCCTGTGCTGAAAAATTATCGATTTTTGCCTATCGAGTATGGAAAAAAACAGCTGCGCAGCAAAAATGGGCTGTTTACTTCCCATATTTTATCCTTTTACCGCATTGGAAAGGAAATCAAGGCGATCCTCTTGGATGAGCGCTGTGTGAAAACGGTGAGTCAGGAGGAAGACCAGGAACGAATTCGAGTAGGGGATACCTTTACCTACAGTGATACAGAGATAGAAATTTTAAAGATAGAGGAGGCAAGAGATGGAAGAACGATTTAACCCACAGATTCCCCTTGGGGTAGCCCAGAGACTGGGGAAGGAAAAGGAAAATGCATATACACTGTATTGGGATTTTGTGATAGATGGAACGGCCTCTATGGCATCTTTATATCCGGCGGTGTATCTTGCCATAAGTAAGTTTGTGGAATGGATCAAACGATATGAAGTAAAGCCTATGATGGGAATTACGGTGATTCGAAGCGGTGAGGAGGAACCGGTGCATGTACTGACTTTTGAGGAGGGAGAGTATTATACCGAAGATACAGCGCTATTCCTAAAAAAAGTAAAATATCTCTCCCTTTATGGGGGAAGTTTAGATGGCAATGAGACTGTGGAGGAAGGGCTCTATGTGTCTTTGAAGAAATTTCCGGAGGAGAGTTTAAACCGAGGCATTATGGTATTTACGGATTCCTACCAGTGCCAACATGGGATGAATCTAAAGGAGCGTGGCGTGGGAGCAGTAACTTTTTTCTGCCCACAGGAACTTGCTCTAGAACCTTTTGACTTTACTTTCTTGACACCGGAAGGCGAGGTGGACGAGGAGGGATGTGCCAGCTTTTTGGACATTCGCAGTCTCTTTTCTGCCCTCAGCGGAGAATATTTGGATAATGCGGTAAAACCTTTTAAAGATTTGATCAAAGGGGTATCCATAGGAGTGTAAATATGGAAGCAATATATTATTTTTCACCGGAATTTGATGAAAATGAGAGAAAAATGCTGGAAGAAAAGACAGAATATTTTATGAAAAATCAAGAAAATCTTCCAGTTAAAGTGGTGAAGCCGAAAAAATTAGTGTATAATGAGGAAAGTCTGTGTGTAGGGTATCTGGGGGAAGGTCCGGATTTTCCCTATATCACATTAAAAGAATTATTTTCCAAAGAAAATATAGAAAAATATCATGTGGATGGACATTTGCTCCTATCCATTGCCAAGAAAGTGCTCTACCTTATGAGCGAGCTCTGGGAAAAGGAGATATATGCTGGATTCTTGGGGCTGGATTCTATTTTGGTTCCAAAAGAAAAGCCGAAAAAGGCAGTTTGGATTGCCCATCCGGAATATTTTCAGGTGGGAGAGATTCCATCCTCCCATCCATGGTATCCCAGCGATTCCAAGCTCTTTTCCGAGGAATTTGAGTTGTTTGATAAAGAAACACAGAAAAAAGCAGATGCCAAATTGCTTTACAAGATTTTGTCTGCCTGTGAGAAGGGGAATGGAAAAATTCCGCCGAACAGTAAGACACAGGAATACTCCTACCTTTTTTGGAACATTTTGTCCAGAGAGTGGAAGGATTATTTTTTGGCGCTGCCGGAAAAGATAGTGGATTATCGGGAGCTTACGGATATGCTTTCTCGTTCCATTCAGGAGGAAAAATCCTATATGAGTCCAGAGGAAAAGCGAGTGACCGAGGAAAAGGAGGGGCTTGCGGAGCGGGAAATGGATAAAATTTCGGCATACAGTGTCATTGTAATTTTGCGGGAGGCGGAAAAATCTGCTCATGATATTAGTCGGTATTTGTATCTTTTGCAGGAAAAACTGGAGGAACATCCAAACTATTCCTTTGAGCAGGCCTTTATTATGGGGGATAAACATCCCTTTGTGCGAGAATTTCGGCAATATCCGAGAGGGTTTCGCGCCCAGTTGGCACATGCAATCCACAGTTATTCCTTTGGAGAAGTTCTTTTGATGGGGGCAGAGGTTTTGGAACAGGCATTGAAGGAGAAAGAAAAACCAACCATTTTGTTTGTTTTGTTGGATGGTGAGATAAAAAATGACGCAATGTTTCGAGGCAGTTTGGAGAAATTGGAAGGGCTGAAGGAACATTGGAATGTACAGATGCAGCTGATCCCAGTGAGGGAATTTCATGGGGAAGGCTATTTAAAACTTTCCGAACTCTGCAAAAAATAAAATCGAAGGAGAAGAGAAAAACCAATGGCAAACCAGAGAATTTTAGCAGTAGATGATGAGGAACATATTCTGGAGTTGATACAATATAATCTTCGAAAAAATGGCTTTGATGTTCTGACGGCCACCGGAGGAGCGGAAGCCTTAGTTCTGCTCAATCGGGAGCATGTGGATCTTATGCTTTTGGACATTATGATGGATGGAATGGACGGCATCGAGGTATTAAAGCGAGTGCGTGGAGATCGGGAATGGGAGGATCTTCCAGTTATTTTGTTGACGGCTAGGGGAGAAGAGATTGATAAAGTAATCGGCTTGGAACTGGGTGCCGATGATTATATTGCCAAGCCTTTTGGAGTACATGAGCTTCCAGCCAGAGTAAAGGCAGTGCTTCGAAGAAGCGTTAGGACAGAAAAGCGAGAGGAAGAAACCACCAAAAAAGTTCAGGTGGAAGAGGGAAGTCTTGTGATCGATAAAGTAACCAGAGAAGTACTGGTGGACGGTCATGTAGTGGATTTTGCCTTGAAGGAATTTGAACTCTTACATCTTTTGGTGAAAAATAAAGGAATTGTATTTTCTAGAGATCAGATGTTGGAGCAGGTATGGGGCTATGATTATTATGGAGAAACCAGAACGGTAGATGTACACATCCGAAATATCCGCAAAAAACTGGAGGATGCGGGGTATGATCCAGATGGAATCAAGACCATTCGCGGTGTAGGCTACAAATTCCAGCCGGAGGAATAGAATTTGAGAAAAAAATTAGTTCGAAATTATATTTTTATCATATTAATCAGCATCTGTATTACGGTAGGTTCTCTGATTGCCTATGGATATGGCTGTTTGGTAGAAAGAAACGAGGACAGTTTGCTGGAGCGAGTGGATTTGATCGGCAGTTTTTTGAATGAACAAAAGATAGAGACAAAGGCAGAACTGGCTCAGTTCATATACCGGTATGCGGAGGAGACGGGACTTCGTCTTACCTTTGTGAATGAGGACGGAACGGTGCTGGTGGACTCCAAGGTACATGCCAGTGGCATGGAAAACCACCGAGAAAGAAGAGAAATCGATCAAGCTTTTCGAAAAAGAGTGGGCTTTGCCCATCGGTATTCGGATACCTTGGGAACAGAGTATTATTTTGCTGCTGTGCGTGTGCGAACAGGCTCTTTGTACGGTGTTTTAAGGGCGGGAGAAGCAGCCACAGATTTTGCAGCACTGTTGGATACTTTGATTAAGGCAATTCTCTTAATTGCCTGTCTTTGTGTGGTGGTGGCTCTTGTGTTGGTGTATTTTTACAGTAAGAGGGTAATGCAGCCGGTAGAATATATTACATGGAAGGCGGAGCAGATTTCTGACGGTGCTTATGGAGGAAATATTCACGTGGATGGGGATGACGAGATTGCCAGACTTGCTGCCTCCTTTAACAAGATGACCATGAGCCTTCGAGCGGAACAAGAACTGGTGATGCGACAGAAGGAGGAACTTTCCTCTATCCTTACCAGTATGAACAGCGGTGTGGCAGCATTGGACAGTGAGGACAGAATCCTTTTTTACAACGATGCCATTCGAAAATTAATGGATTTTGGCGTGCTGGAACAGGAAGAAATCATAGGGAATTCTTTCTATGATTACATCACCAACGAGGAAATTGTAGACGTGATTGAGTATGTGAAGGAGGAAGAAAAACCGCTTACCAGAGAGATTGTCACCCAGATGCAGGAAAAGAAAAAAATCTTATCCATCAAGGGAACACCGCTCTATAAAAATTCTAAGCGTATTGTGGGAACACTCCTTATTTTGGATGATGTAACTCGCGTAAAAAAACTGGAAAATGTCAGAAGGGATTTTGTGTCCAATGTGACCCATGAGTTAAAAACTCCACTGACTTCCATCAAAGGATTTGTGGAGACGTTGAAAAATGGTGCCATTGATGATCCAGAGTTTTCCAAACGTTTCCTGGATATTATAGATATTGAGACTGAGCGACTGACGGTGTTGGTAAATGATATTTTGTTCCTCTCTGAGATAGAATCAGGTAATGACCCAAATCGATCTATGGTTCAGGTGGAAGATGTCATTAACAGTGTCATCGAGCTTTTGGGAAAAGAAAAAAAATCGGTAAAGATTGTAAAGGAAGTGGAGGGAGAAATCCCAGATTTCTTCTGCAATAAAGATCGCTTGAAGGAATTGATCATCAATCTGACAGACAATGGGGTGAAATACACCAATGATGGAAGTGTTACAATCAAATGCCGGGTGGAAGAGGGAGACTTAGTGCTTCAGTTTGTGGACACTGGAATGGGAATTCCGAAAGAACATTTGCCGAGATTATTTGAACGATTCTACCGAGTGGATAAAGGCCGTTCTCGCAAACAGGGGGGAACAGGGCTGGGATTATCCATTGTGAAGCATATCGTTGAGCTTTATAAGGGAATCATTACAGTGGAGAGTGAACCAGGGGTAGGAAGTATTTTTACGGTGCGGATGCCCTATGGGAAAAATTAGATTTTAGAAGGAGGAAGGGTGTCTTTTGTCGGAAAGACACCCTTTTTTCACAATATTGTAAGAAGAAAAAGATTGCCAATGGTTTAAATTTACACTATGATAGAGGACAAGACACATGTCTCAGGACAAGAACGCAGCAGATTGAAAGGATGTGACAGAATGTTAACTTTTAATGAAGGAATGGAAAAGATGGATATTCTCGCCGGAAAGTGCATGGAATGTGGTGGCATTGATGCCTCTTTGTACGGGGAGTATGAGGTAAAAAAAGGACTTCGTGATAAAAACGGTGTAGGTGTATTGGCTGGTCTCACAAAGATTTCTGCCGTAGAATCCCATGATATGATCGATGGGAAAAAAGTGCCTTGTGATGGGCGACTCTACTATCGCGGATACAATATCCTAGATCTGGTAAAGGGACATGGACAGGAAGACAATTTCCGATTTGAGGAGATTACATATTTATTGTTGTTTGGGGAACTTCCTAATAAAAAAGAGTTGGATGAATTTAAAGAGATTTTGAGTGTGATGCGTCAGCTTCCAACGAACTTTGTGAGAGACGTTATTATGAAGGCGCCGAGTAAAGATATGATGAATTCTCTTTCCAAGAGTGTGCTGACGCTGGCTTCCTATGATGAGAAGGTTTCCGATTTGTCTATCCCCAATGTGCTGCGCCAATGCATTCAGCTAATCAGTGAATTTCCAATGCTGGCGGTATATGGCTATCACGCTTACAATCACTACGAAAATGACGGCAGTATGTATATTCATCGACCGGATCCAAACCTCTCCACTGCAGAGAACATTTTGCGTATGCTTCGACCGGATATGAAATACACCAATCTGGAAGCAAGGGTGTTAGACCTTGCCCTGGTTCTTCATATGGAACATGGAGGTGGTAACAACTCAACTTTTACTACCCATGTTGTTTCCTCTTCAGGAACCGATACCTATGCCTCTATGGCAGCAGCTTTATCTTCTTTAAAGGGACCAAAGCACGGTGGCGCCAATATCAAGGTAGTGGAGATGATGGATGATCTGAAGAAAACGGTCAAAGATCTGAAGGATCAGGATGAGGTGAGAAATTATCTGGAGAAACTTCTTCACAAAGAAGCTTTCGATAAAAAGGGGCTGATCTACGGTATGGGACATGCGGTATATTCCCTATCAGACCCACGTGCTCAGGTATTCAAAACCTTCGTAGAGGCACTGGCAACGGAGAAAGGCCGCCATGAAGAATTTGAACTCTACAATATGATTGAAACCATGGCACCACAGGTTATCGCTGGGGAACGCGCCATCTACAAAGGGGTAAGTGCCAACGTGGACTTTTACAGTGGTTTCGTATACAGCATGCTAGATATTCCACTGGAACTCTATACCCCAATCTTTGCCATCGCCAGAGTGGCAGGCTGGAGTGCCCACCGCATCGAAGAGCTGATCAATGTGGATAAGATTATTCGACCAGCCTACAAGAGTGTATCTTCCAAGAGAGAGTACGTAAATATGGAAGAGCGCGGCTAGGATAGCACGACAATTAAATAAAAATAGAAGAATCCTTCATGGGCAGAAAGCTGGGAGATGATGCAATCTGTTTATGGGGGATTTTTATTTTGCGATAGAGAAATATAATTTTTCATAGCTATTACAAAAGTAGGGTGGTTTTTGAGGATACAAGGGGAAACGCGTTGAGCTATGGATGAAATTATGGTACAATATAACACATATGCTAGACTAAGAAGCATTCGAAAATTTTTGAGGATATAAAGATTGGAGAAAAATGAAATGAACGTAGAAGAATTACCTGTAGATGTGGAACAATTTTTAAAAGAGGAAGAGGTACGACTTCAGGAAAATCAAGAGGAACTAAAAGGCTTAAGGAATCGAAAAAAAGAAAAGAGGATATGGTTAATAGCTACAATACTTGTGGCTATTATTGGAATATTTCAAGTTGAAATATATACGGTATCAACTTCCTATACGAGGGAGAAGGCACGAAAATACAAAGAAGCACAAATATTGCAAGAGCGAGAAATGTATGGGGATGCAATAGAGATATATGGCAGTCTGTATGGATATGAAGATTCAGAAGTGCGTATAGAAGAGTGCACCACTTTGCAGAAAGAGGCAGAAATAAAGTCTAAGTATGAATCAGCAGTGAAATTATTTGAAAATCAGCAATATTTGGAGGCGGCTACACTTTTTGATGAGATAAAAAATTATGAAGATGCATCAAAGAGAGAGAAGGAAAGCTACTACAAATATGGAGAGAGCTGTGTTGCCGGAGTAGACTATGAAAGTGCCTATGCAGCGTTTAAGGCAGCAGGAAATTACAGTGATGCTGCGCAGAAAGCGGAAGAGTATCAATTTGCTACAGTGGATGTGGGAGATACGCTTACATTTGGAACTTACGAACAGGACGGAGACAAGGAAAATGGAAGCGAAAAAATCACATGGATTGTGGTGGGCAAAGAAGACGATAACATCCTTTTGATTTCGGAAAAAATTTTAGAAGTGCTCCCTTTTCAAACAGAAAAAACGGAGACTTTGAATTATGAAAACAGTACCATTCGAAAATTTGTTAACGAGACATTTTATAATGAAGCTTTTACGGATGAGGAAAAATCAAAAATTATATCCTACAGAATGAAAGAGGAAGATGCGAATGGAAATGAAATAGGAAACAGCGATAATTATGTATTTTTGCCTACTAAAAAAATGGTGGACGATTATTTGACAAGATCTCAAAAGACAGCGAATAAAACTGCTGCAGCAGAGACTAAGTCAGCCAATTCTTTCTGGTGGACAAGTTCTATGTATTTAACTAAGGGAGTTTCTTGTGTTTCGTATGGAAGCACAGCATATTATGGGTATGCAGAGAAGGAATTTGGTGTAAGACCTATGATATATGTTGACTTTACAAAGAGAATGGAGGAAGAATAATGGCAGAGATAACAAAAAGTGACGCAACGCAGAAAATATGGATGGCGATAGATTTAGCGAAAAAGACAGCCGTGGATGCAGATAGAGAATTTGATCAGAAAAGCAGAAGTATTCAACGAAAAGCATCTAGCAGTATTGATTTATTTGGTGGAAACGCTACAACTCAAGTTGCAGATCTTGCCGTGGAATCTAAGATAGCTTGTGATACTTTATATGCAGCATTGCAGATGGCATTGCACATCTTGGATCAAACTTGTCGTCCCCTTTTGGCATTTCAACCAGATGCAAGTGCAGTTAAGGAAGTATATGACGAAATAAAAGAGTTGAATTGTGATTCAACAATCCAGAATAATTTTACAGCATCTTTCAATAATCGGAATTTGGGAGATGTAGCAACGAGGCGTTATACACCGAGTATAGAGGCAAGGATGATTGAACAATTCTGGCATTCGGAATTCCAAAAGGTAGCGGCGGATTATGAAAGAGAAGAGGAAGAAAAAATTGCGTTGATTCGACAAGAAGAAGAGGAAGAAAGGAGAAGAGCAGAAGCATTTAGGGAAAAACATAAAAAGGAAATTGAGGAATATAATCAGAAAGCGGAAGAATCTGTGACAGTTTTAACCCGCTTGGAAGAAGAAAACTTTGAAAGAAAGATTGGAGATGTGAAAAATAACAGAAATAAAGAGATAGAAGAAGTAGAAAAGAAAATTTCAAAAGAGCTGGATGGAAAAATTTTGAAAGTGAGAGAGGGGAGAAATGACATGAGTCAAGATTACATTGAACGTGCAAAATCTCTTCGATCAGAACTGGAAGACACAAAAGCAACTTTACAAAAATTAAGAAAATTTGAATTTTTCAAAAAACAGAATGAAGAGAAAAAGATAGAAGCATTGATCCTGCAGCTACAACAAGAGAATGATGAATTTTTGAAAAAAAATCAAAAGGCAGAATCTGAAATAAAGAACATAGAAGAAGAGAAAAGGGGTAAGCTGGAAAAACAAATCAAAACGATAGAGGCAAAATATCCTTTTCCAGAAAAAGTAGAAAAACCAAAAGAAAAGACAGCAATGAAAATGTATAATGAAGCGGTGAAAGACGCAATTTATGACCTGCTTCAAACAACAGGAGCTTCCTATACGATTTCAGATATTATGGTGGAATGCGTAGAGACTATGGATATGACAACTCAAAGAGTAAGTGCTTTATTGAGACAATTACTTTCTGAAAATCGCATTGAGCGTTTTTACGTAGAGCGTGAGGCATATTTTCGTGCTCTTGAATCAGGTGTAAAGACAAGCGCTCCAAGGAATGAAAATTACATACAGACGATGGAGGATATGCTAAAGGAACAATCTATTTCATATAGTCAAATGGGTGGTTCAGATTTACAACTGGAAGATTATGAAAAATATGGCTATTTGAAATGGTTGGCAATGGATAAAAAAATCTATTGCGATTTCCAGGAAAACGATTTTGTTATTCATTATATTCCAAAAGAATATAGAATGTAATAGATGAGGAGAAAATCTAATGATAAAGAGAGTATTAAAGAAAAAGAAATTTCATATATGGTTAATTGTCATATATGTACTGGTATTGATTTTAGTGGGAGGTTTTGTAGGTGGATCTTCAAACAGACATAATCGTTCTCTCAAAAAAAATATCCAAAAAGTTGTTGCAAACACAGCAAAGGAATATGGTTTGGAAAATGTTGAAGTAGTTTATGTAGATGACAGTGATGCGAAGGTTGTGCTTTCTTGTGATCATATGTCGGAACTTTCCTATGAACAGAAGGTAGAATTTCTTCTTGCAATAGAAAAAAATGTAAAAGCAAAAGGAAAAAAATATTCTTTTTACGTGCCGAATAAAACCGTAATTTATTCGGATGGGAATCGCTATACGTCAACTGCTTCTGTAAGTTCGATTTATGAGAACGGAAGTACCATTGACCCGGATACGAATATGATTCGTGTGAATACAAATGGCTTTGGGGAGGACGCCAGCAGTTCTAGCAGTAGTTCCAGCAAAGCCAGCAGTAGTTCCAGCAAGGCCAGCAGTAGTACCAGTAGTACATCTAGTAGTTCAAAAAAGAAATCATGCAAGGGTGGTGTGGGTTGCAGAAGCGGATGGCATCCATGCCATCCAATGAGCGATGGGTACTGCAACCAATGCTGTAAAAATTCGTACTAGATAGCAGGAGAACAAGATGGCAGAGAAAAAAGGACGAAAGGATATTGTAATATATCTTCTAAGTGGATTGCTTCTCCTGGAAACCATTCTGGGTGGCAGCTACTTTATATTTCATAATAAAAATGAGAAACAATCTGGTGACATCTGGGAAAACGTGATTTTGCATGAGGTTTCTTCTGCAGAAGATATCGATGAATGGAGAAATGCCGGAAAGCCATTTATGGTTATATTTGGTGCAGATTATTGTTCTGCCTGCATTAATTACAAACCATATATCAAAGCAATTGCAGATTCCTATGCAGGGGAAGTGATTGTAAAATATGTAGATACAGAAGAAAATGAATCGATTAGAGAAGTATACAACATAGAAGCCATACCGAGTACATTGTTCTTCGAAAAAGATGGTACCCCTTATGAACCATCCCAGGAGTTAGATGTTACCAAAGAAGAAGAATCAGGGGAAGAAAGAATCTATGTATCAGAGCAGTTTCGAATTGCAAAAGACAATGAGGTGTTGTTCAATGATCAATTTGAGTACGGTATGGATGACGATGGGGAACTTGCTTATTGTAAATTTCAGGGATTTTTGGATATGATTCAGCTGGAAGAAATTTGTATGGAATTAATTCAATAAAATGATGTTTTTAGGAAAAAAGGTGCACGGGAGAAATCTGTTGACTTTTCTTTAAAAAGTATTCATAATAATGCACTAGATACTTTTTTGGTTTAGCGGGTTAATGCGTTAGCTGTATTATAACCAGAAGTTATGATGTCTATTCAAAACATCTATTTTGTTTATAATATGGATTGTGCTAAAATAAGTACAATAAATGAAGTGAAAAAGGAGATTATAGTTATGGGAATGACAATGACACAAAAGATTCTTGCAGCACATGCGGGTTTAGAAAGCGTAGTTCCTGGACAGTTGATAGAGGCAGATTTGGATCTGGTTTTGGGAAATGATATTACAACACCAGTGGCGATTCACGAGATTGAAAAGCTGAACGTGAAAGAGGTGTTTGACAAGGACAAGATTGCTCTTGTGCCAGATCATTTTGCACCAAACAAAGATATCAAATCAGCGGAACACTGCAAATGTATGCGGGAATTTGCTATGCAGCACGACATTACCAACTATTTTGAAGTGGGAGAGATGGGGATTGAACATGCTCTTCTGCCGGAGAAAGGGTTGATCGTAGCTGGAGAGACTTGCATTGGAGCAGATTCCCATACTTGTACCTATGGAGCTTTGGGTGCATTTTCCACAGGGGTAGGAAGTACAGACATGGGTGCCGGCATGATGACAGGAAAGGCATGGTTTAAAGTACCATCTGCCATCAAATTTGAATTAAAAGGCAAGATGAACCCTTGGGTGAGCGGCAAAGATCTGATTCTCCACATCATTGGTATGATTGGTGTTGACGGTGCACTCTACAAATCTATGGAGTTTACCGGAGAGGGTGTAGCTTCCCTTACGATGGATGACAGATTTACAATCTGCAATATGGCTATTGAGGCTGGCGCAAAGAATGGTATTTTCCCTGTGGATGAAAAGACTATTGCATATATGAAGGAACATTCCAAGAAGGAATATACTGTATACGAAGCAGACGAGGATGCAGAGTACGAAGAAACTTATGTGATTGACTTATCTGAGTTAAAACAGACGGTAGCATTTCCACATCTTCCAGAAAATACAAAGACGATGGATGAGGTGGGAGACATTAAGATTGATCAGGTTGTGATCGGCTCCTGTACCAACGGTCGTTACGACGATATGGTGTCTGCAGCGAAGGTATTGGAGGGACGTAAGGTTGCCAAGGGTATTCGCTGTATTATCATTCCGGCAACACAGGAGATTTATTTAAAATGTATTGAAAATGGACTTACCAGCACCTTTATTAAGGCTGGAGCGATTGTGAGTACCCCTACTTGTGGCCCATGTCTGGGAGGACATATGGGTGTTATGGCAGCTGGAGAGAGAACGGTTTCCACTACAAACCGTAACTTTGTGGGACGTATGGGACATGTTGATTCCGAAGTATATCTGGCTAGCCCTGCAGTTGCAGCGGCATCTGCGGTAACTGGAAAGATTTCCAGCCCACAGGAATTGGGATTATAAAAAACGAGAACAGCCTTTGGGAGAATGAAAAGAAGTCCCATTTGTGCGGTTACAATATTGAAGAATAGAATTTGGGAGAACATAGACATGAAAGCATTTGGTAAAGTTCATAAATACGGTGATAATGTAGATACAGACGTAATTATTCCAGCAAGATATTTAAATGTTTCCGATGGAAAAGAGCTGGCAAAGCATTGTATGGAAGATATTGATAAAGAATTTGTAAATAAAGTAAAACCGGGAGATATCATGGTAGGAATGAAGAATTTCGGTTGTGGTTCCTCCAGAGAACATGCACCTCTGGTTATTAAGGAATCCGGCATTAGCTGCGTAATCGCAGAAACATTTGCCAGAATTTTCTTCCGAAATGCCATCAACATCGGTCTTCCTATTATAGAATGCCCAGAAGCGGCAGCAGGTATTGAAGACGGCGATGAAGTGGAAGTGGATTTTGATTCCGGTATGATCTACAACAAGACAAAGGGAACCGAGTTCAAAGGACAGCCATTCCCTCCTTTTATGCAGAAGATTATTGCTGCACAGGGATTGATGAATTACATTAACGAAAAATAAGGAGGGCGGAAAGATGGAATACAATATAGCAGTGATCAAGGGCGATTGCATCGGTCCGGAGATTGTAGAGGAAGCCATGAAAGTTATGGATAAGGTGGCAGAAAAATATGGACACACTTTTCATTATGATCAACTTTTAATGGGCGGAGCATCCATCGATGTACATGGAGTGCCTTTGACAGAGGAAACATTGGAAAGAGCCAAAAAAAGTGACGGAATCCTTATGGGTTCCATCGGTGGAGACACCACCACATCCCCTTGGTATCAGCTTCCAGCGGATAAGAGACCGGAGGCGGGACTTTTGGCTATTCGAAAAGGACTTGGACTTTATGCCAATATGCGTCCAGCTGTTTTATATAAAGAATTAAAAGGGGCATGTCCACTGAAGGATTCTATCGTGGGTGAAGGATTTGATTTTATGGTCATGCGTGAGCTTACCGGCGGTCTCTATTTTGGAGAGAGAAAGACAGTGGAAGAAAATGGTGTAAGAAAGGCTTATGACAGCTTAACTTACGATGAGACAGAGATTCGTCGTATCGCCATCAAAGGTTTTGAAACCGCTATGAAGAGAAGAAAGAAAGTAACTAGTGTAGATAAAGCCAACGTATTGGATTCTTCCAGATTATGGAGAAAAGTGGTGGAAGAAGTGGCAGCGGATTATCCAGAAGTAACATTGGAGCATATGCTGGTGGATAACTGTGCCATGCAGCTTGTAAAAGATCCAACACAGTTCGATGTTATTTTGACAGAGAACATGTTTGGTGATATTCTATCAGATGAGGCGTCCATGGTGACCGGCTCCATAGGAATGCTTTCCTCTGCAAGCTTAGGAGAAGGAAAGTTAGGACTCTATGAGCCAAGTCATGGCTCTGCTCCGGACATTGCAGGACAGAATAAGGCAAATCCGATCGCAACGATCTTATCTGCAGCGATGATGCTTCGCTATTCTTTGGACTTAGATCAAGAAGCAGATGCTATCGAACGCGCAGTAAAAGAAGCTCTGCAGCAGGGATATCGCACCGTTGATATTATGTCTGAGGGAAATACCTTAGTAGGCACAAAAGAGATGGGCGATGTGATTGCAAATCTTATTTAGCGAAAATGTTCGAGGGGCGGAGAAAAAGTGACTCTGCCAAAATAAAAAACATCATTTTTAATATATGGTAGAAAGAAGGATAAGAATCATGAGAAGTGATCAGGTAAAAAAAGGAACGCAGCAGGCTCCCCATAGATCTTTGTTTAATGCCCTTGGCTTTACAGAGGAAGAGATGGAACGTCCATTGATTGGTATTGTAAGTTCATACAATGAGATTGTACCGGGACATATGAATATTGATAAGATTGTACAGGCAGTTAAGATGGGGGTTGCCATGGCTGGTGGAACTCCAGTGGTATTTCCGGCGATTGCAGTGTGTGATGGTATTGCCATGGGACATACTGGAATGAAATATTCCCTTGTAACAAGAGAACTGATTGCAGACAGTACAGAGTGTATGGCAACTGCTCATGCATTAGATGGTCTGGTAATGGTACCAAACTGTGATAAAAATGTGCCAGGTCTTTTGATGGCGGCAGCAAGATTAAATATTCCAACGGTATTTGTCAGCGGCGGTCCAATGCTGGCAGGTCGTGTGAAGGGTTGCAAGACATCCCTTTCCAGCATGTTTGAGGCGGTAGGAGCTCACGCAGCAGGAACCATCTCCGACGAAGAATTGAAGGAATACGAACAGAAGACATGTCCAACCTGTGGTTCTTGCTCCGGTATGTATACTGCCAACTCTATGAACTGCTTAACAGAAGCACTTGGTATGGGACTGAAAGGAAATGGTACGATTCCAGCCGTATATTCTGACCGTCTTCGCCTTGCAAAACACGCAGGTATGCAGGTGATGGAGATGATTAGAAAAGACATCAAACCTCGTGACATTATGACAGAGAAGGCATTTTTAAATGCTATGACAGTAGATATGGCACTGGGATGTTCTACGAACTCCATGCTTCACCTTCCAGCTATTGCCCATGAAGCAAAGGTGGACTTAAATTTAGATATTGCCAACGAGATTAGTGCAAAAACACCAAATCTTTGCCACCTCGCACCGGCAGGGCACACCTATATGGAAGATTTAAATGAGGCCGGTGGTGTGTATGCGGTTATGAATGAACTGAACAAGCTGGGACTTCTCTATACAGATGAAATGACGGTAACAGGAAAGACTGTGGGAGAAAATATCGCAGGTTGTATTAATAAAGATCCGAATACGATTCGACCAGTGGAAGATCCATACAGCAAGACTGGCGGTATTGCAGTATTAAAAGGTAATTTAGCACCAGATACAGCCGTTGTAAAACGTTCTGCTGTGGCACCAGAGATGATGAAGCACGAAGGTCCAGCCAGAGTGTTTGATTGTGAAGAAGATGCCATCGCAGCAATTAAGGGCGGCGATATCAAATCCGGTGATGTAGTGGTTATTCGCTATGAAGGTCCAAAGGGCGGCCCTGGTATGAGAGAGATGTTAAATCCAACTTCCGCTATTATGGGTATGGGACTTGGCTCTGAAGTAGCTTTAATTACAGACGGTCGTTTCTCCGGCGCTTCTCGAGGCGCATCCATTGGACATGTTTCTCCAGAAGCAGCAGTGGGTGGTCCAATCGCTCTGATCGAAGAGGGAGATATCATTCAGATTGATATCGATAACAACAGTTTAAATGTAGCTATTTCTGAGGAAGAGATGGAAAGAAGAAGAGCAGCATGGACACCGAGAGAGCCAAAGATCAAAGAAGGTTATGTTGCTAGATATGCCACTATGGTTACTTCCGGAAATCGTGGCGCAATCTTAGAACTGTAATATAGAAAGAGGAATTTTATATGAAACCAATGATGTTAAATGGATCTCAGATTATCGTAGAATGTCTCTTAGAACAGGGAGTAGACACTGTATTTGGCTATCCTGGGGGATCTATTTTAAATGTTTATGATGAATTATATAAAAGAAAAGAGGACATTACCCATATCTTGACTTCCCATGAACAGGGAGCATCCCATGCGGCAGATGGTTATGCCAGAGCAACGGGAAAGGTGGGCGTATGCTTTGCCACATCAGGACCGGGGGCTACTAACTTAGTTACGGGAATTGCCACTGCTTATATGGATTCTATCCCTATGGTGGTGATTACCTGCAACGTAGGAACTCCTCTTCTCGGAAAGGACAGTTTTCAGGAGGTTGATATCGTAGGTATCACAACACCGATCACAAAACATGGATTTATTGTAAAGGAAATCGACAAACTGGCAGAAACCATTCGCAGAGCCTTTGAGATTGCCAACACAGGACGAAAAGGCCCAGTTATTGTGGACGTTACAAAGGATGTTACCGCAAAAGAATGCGAATTTCTTCTGGTAGATCCACCAAAAATCCATCCACTGGCACATATGATGCGAGAATCTGATTTGGCAAAGGCACAGGAAGCCATCGAGACAGCAAAACGTCCCTTCATCTTCCTTGGCGGCGGCTGTATCAGCGCAGATGCCTACGATGAGATTCACGAGTTTGTACATAAGGTAAATGCCCCAGTGGCAGATACATTGATGGGAAAAGGCGCTTTTGACGGCACAAATCCTTACTATACTGGTATGGTGGGAATGCATGGAACAAAGGCATCCAACTTGGGCATTTCCAACTGTGACCTTCTGATTACCCTGGGGGCACGTTTTAGCGACCGTGTGACAGGTAATACAAAGACATTTGCCAGAAATGCCACAATCCTTCACATTGATGTGGATCCAGCGGAGATTAACAAAAACATCAAGGCAAATGTGCAAGTGGTGGGTGACATTAAGGCAGTGCTTCGTGTTCTGAACAAACGAATCAAACAGCAAAACCACAAAGAATGGTTGGAGGAAGTGAAGGGATTGATTGAAAAATATCCTCTCACCTACGAAAAAGGAAAATTAAGTGGTCCGGCTGTAATCGAAAAGATTTATGAATGTACCGATGAGAATACCATCATTACCACAGAGGTAGGACAGCACCAGATGTGGGCGGCACAATATTACAAATATACGAAGCCTAGAACATTTTTAAGCTCCGGTGGATTGGGAACTATGGGATATGGTCTCGGTGCATCCTTGGGAGCAAAGATGGGTTGTCCAGATAAGACCGTAATCAATATTGCTGGAGACGGTTGTTTCCGTATGAATATGAATGAGATTGCCACAGCGGCGAGATATCAGATTCCAGTCATTCAGGTTGTAATTAACAACCATGTACTTGGCATGGTACGTCAGTGGCAGACCTTGTTCTATGAGGAGAGATATTCATACACAACCCTGCAGGACGGTGTTGATTTTGTCAAATTAGCCCAGGCCCTTGGAGCAGATGGAAAACGAGTGACAACCATAGAAGAATTTGAAGAGGCGTTCCGCTACGCAAAAGAATTAAATAAGCCATTTGTCATTGATTGTATGATTGACAGTGATGATAAAGTATGGCCGATGGTAGCGCCAGGGGGAGCCATAGAAGAGTGCTTTACACAGGAAGATTTAGACAACAAGAAGGAGGATTAGCACAATGGAAAAGAAATTAAGAGTTGGAATTTTAGGTGGAACGGGAATGGTTGGACAGAGATTCATTTCTTTGTTGGAAGATCATCCATGGTATGAAGTGGTGGCAATCGCAGCAAGCCCACGTTCCGCTGGAAAAACATATAAAGAAGCAGTGGGAAATCGCTGGAAAATGCAGACTCCAATGCCTAAGGCAGTGGAGAATATCGTTGTCATGAATGTAAACGAAGTGGAAAAAGTGGCAGCATGTGTAGACTTTGTGTTTAGTGCGGTAGATATGTCAAAAGACGAGATTCGTGCCATTGAAGATGCCTATGCAAAAACAGAGACACCAGTGGTATCCAACAACAGTGCCCACAGATGGACACCAGATGTTCCTATGGTAGTGCCAGAAATCAATCCAGAACATTTTGAAGTAATTGAGGCACAGAAGAAACGTCTTGGTACAACAAGAGGTTTCGTAGCAGTAAAACCAAACT
>CAYLUV010000002.1:38543-50013 GCA_964386955.1 uncultured Lachnospiraceae bacterium | reverse complement strand
CGGTGGATACTGTGAAATGGGCTTCTTCGTAAATGCTGGTGAATGTACAATGAACCCTCATTTCGATCTTTGCAACAAGGAAATCGCATTGGTAGGTTCTTGGGTATACAGCGCACAGGAATATATCGAAACCCTTGGCTTTATTAAGAAAGCAAAAGAAATGAGCATTCCTATCAAAAAACAGTAAAAAAATACCTTGCAAATGCAAGGTATCAAGTTGCGGGAGAAGGATTTGAACCAACGACCTTCGGGTTATGAGCCCGACGAGCTACCAGACTGCTCCATCCCGCGATATTCACTTATGCAGCTTTTCAACTACTTTTGTAGTATATACCTTTTTTTTCCCTTTGTCAAATTTTTTATGCCATCTTGCGATACCGTCCCGGTGTCATACTGATATTGTTTTCAAAAAATTTCATAAAATAGGATTTATTGCAATGACAGTGACGGAAAATGATCCCAATGGTAATCCTCTCCTTCGTAAGTGCCATAGCTGAGAAAAAAGAAAACGTGCTTATCGACGGCAGCAGCTGGTTCTTTCTACGATGCGATGAGGAACAATAATTTTGGTTGCCAAAAGGTTTGGATTCTCAATATGGTTAATAATCTGAGAAGCTGCCTCAATACCCAACTGGTAGGCGTTGACATCGATGGAAGTCAGCGGTGGATTGTTCAGTCGGGAAAAAATGGAGTTGTTAAAGCAGATAATGGAAAGATCATCCGGCACCCGTATGCCGCAGTTGATGAGGGTTTTTTCCAAAGATACAGCCAAAATATCGTCACTGACCAGGATAGCTGTAGGCGGGTTGTCAGAACGAATCAGTTGCTCAAGGGAGTTATCATTTTCCTCCTGATTATAGCTTTGCTCCAGACAATATTGCGGATTAAATGGAATCTCATGGTCTGCTAGAGAGAGCATGTAACCTCGTTTACGGTCTTGAATAAAGATGGAATTATTGTCTGTACCGAGAAAGGCGATTTTTTCGTGCCCCAGTTGAATTAAATAGTCGGTGGCTTCCTTTGCTGCCAAAATATTGTCATTGTCAATATAAATAATCTGGTTGGTGTAGGAGGAGGCTTTGCCAATCAGCACGTAGGTAATGCCCTCGTCATACAGGTACTCCAATACCTCATCATCCTGCTTGGAATAAAGCATAATAAAACCATCCACTTTGCCGCTCTTTAACATGGACTTAATCACATTCAATAGATCTGCTTCAGTAGGTCCAGTGACTAAAGTGGCCATATATTGTTTTTGGTTACAAAATTGTCCGATACCTTGAATCATTTTTAAATAGAAAGCGTTTTCATAAATGGCAGATTCGGTGCTTGGAAGAACTACACCGATGGTGCGGGAATTTTTGCTGGCCAGATTGCTTGCCTGAAAGTTCGGCTCATAGCCGAGGGCATGCATGGCTTTTCTAACTTTTAATTTGGTCTCCTTGCTGATGGAAGGATGATTTTTGCATGTTCGAGAAACGGTGGATGGGGAAACGCCAGCCAATTTCGCCACGTCTTTGATGGTTACAGGCATAATTTCTCTCTCCTTTCGTGTGTATTGCAATTCTTTCGCCCTATATTTCTTGTTTCTTTATCTATTTTACATCATAGTCTTTGCCAGAGAAAAAGTCAACGAAGTTTTCGTAAAATGAACACAAACGATTGCACAGAAAAACGCAAACAAAAAGAAGGAGAGAAGTTATCATGGAAAAAATAGAGAGCTTTTTGGTGCAACGACAAAAACTCCTTGCCAATCTCTCGAAGGATGGTAAAATATATCTAATGGGAGATTTTAACAACCCTGTGATCTCAGATCATTTTGGGGTGGCGATGGAAGAAAGATAGCAGGGAACTTTGGCATGTTGCCCTGTGACATCTTTTTGATAAAAGATAAGACAAAGGAGCGGAACAAAATGAAAGAAATGCAGACGAGAGGAAGCGGTATCCTTCTGCCTATTTTTTCTCTGCCATCCCCTTACGGGATTGGAACGATGGGAAAAGAAGCGATGCGCTTTGTGGATTTTTTGAAAAAAGGTGGACAAAAATACTGGCAGATTCTTCCGGTAGGGCAGACAAGTTACGGTGATTCTCCGTATCAGTCTTTCTCTGTGCAGGCAGGCAATCCATATTTTATCGACTTTGATCTATTAAAGGAGGACGGTCTTTTGGTAGATACAGAATATCGTTATGCTTTTTGGGGAAGCCGTATCGATCAAATCGATTATGCCTTACTGTATGAGAAACGATATGAGATTTTAGAACTGGCTTACCAGAGATTTGATAAAAATGACAGTGATTTTCAGTCGTTTTTGGAGAAAGAGAAGGACTGGATTTATGATTATGGTCTCTTTATGAGCCTCAAGAATGCCCATGATGGACAAGGCTGGTATCAGTGGGAAGAAGGTCTTCGTCTGAGAAAGAAAGCGGATATCAAGGCAGCAGAGGAGCGTTATGCAGATCGAGTGACATTTTGGATGTTCCTACAGTATGAATTTTATAAACAGTGGAATCAGCTTCGCCGTTATGCCAACGAGAATGGGGTGAAGATTATTGGAGATATCCCAATCTATGTGGCATACGACAGTGTGGATGTGTGGTGTCACCCAGAGTATTTTGAGCTGGATCAGGATAGAAAACCAGTAAATGTGGCGGGATGTCCACCGGACGGATTTTCTGCAGAGGGACAGCTTTGGGGCAATCCTCTCTATAACTGGGATTATATGAAAGAAGAGAACTACCATTGGTGGGTAGAACGTCTCACCAGTGCTCAGGCGCTCTATGATATCGTACGCATTGATCATTTCCGTGGCTTTGAAAGCTATTATTCTATCCCAGCAGAAGATGAAAATGCAAAGAATGGTGTTTGGAGAAAGGGACCAGGTATCAAGCTTTTTGAAGAAATCCGAAGACAAATGGGAGAGGTAGAAGTCATCGCTGAAGACTTAGGTTACCTTACTCCGGAAGTGGAGGAGATGTTAAAAGCCAGTGGATTCCCTGGTATGAAGCTTTTGCAGTTTGCTTTTGATTCCAGAGAAGGTGGCAATTATCTTCCTCATAATTATACTTCCAACAGTGTGGCTTATATTGGAACTCATGACAATGATACAGCCCTTGGATGGCTCTATACAGCAGATTGGAACGATGTGCAGTATATGAGAGAGTATTTCGATTTTGATGAACCAGGATGGGACGAGGGAGGTAAAAAGAAGCTGGTGTGGCAGTTGATCCGAAAGGTAATGGGAACGGTGTGCAACACAGCCATCATTTCCATGCAGGATTACCTTTGCATGAACAGCGATGCTAGAACCAACACGCCATCGACGTTGGGAAATAACTGGGTATGGAGAATGAAACCGGATGCCATGTCTGATGAATTGGCGGGGGCGATTTTGCATATCACCGGGATGTATCAGAGAAACTAAAACTGTATATAAATTTTATGAAAAATGCTCGGCAAATGACCGAGCATTTTTTTGCGTCATAAAAACTAAATAATTGTAACAAAAATGTAATAAATTCGTCAAAAACTCTTGCAAGAAAGAGGGAGAAATGATAAGATTAAAACCATCGCAAAGGGAAAAGTATAAATGAAGAAGCAAAAAGGGGATGAAAGAATGAAGAAACGATTGACAGCGATATGCTTACTGATTGTGATGCTGGCGGGAAGCATTTATTTTCCAGCAGAAGCGGCATCTATGAAGCTTGCATACAATGGAAAGACAGTGACCTACAGTGGAAAGCAAATCAAAGTGGTGGTGAATGGAAAGAGCAAATCCATCTCTGCTACACCGGGAATTTTGATGGGTTCTGCAGGATATGCTATGCTTCCCTACTATGAAACTTTTGTCACCAGTGGTTTGAAGATGAAAAAGACTTATTATACCTCCAGCAAAAAACTGGTGTTAACCTATAATTCTCATAGTCTGATTATGACGGTAAATAAGACACAGGCTACGATGGATGGAAAGACAGTAACCCTTCCGGCAGCTCCGGTGAGTGTAACATATAAAAACTCTGGAAAGACCAGAATACTGGTTCCAACCAGAAAAGTAGCGGAACTTTTTGGTTTGGATTATAACTGGAATAGTGCTACAGCAACGGTTTCTATTGCAACCACAGAGGTATCTGCGTCCACAGCGGGAGTAACAAAGAAAACCAGTCCTACCTATTATTATAAAGGTGGGAAAAAATATAAATTTTCTAAGAAAAATGTATATTATAACGGGACGAAGATTGATCTGACCACAACACCGGCCTGTACTATTGACGGTTACAATTACATTCCCTATAAAAATGCTTTGGTGACAAATGGGCCAAAAATAACATCTAGCTATGTGTCCTCCACCAAGAAATTGACTTTGACAAGTACGGTGGGTGGAAACAAAAATGTGCTGATTATGAAGGTGAATTCTAAGAAAGCTACCCTGAATGGAAAAGCAGTGACTTTACCGAAGGCGCCTATTTATTTGAAGATGACGAAAAAGGGAAGTAATGTAATCTATGTTCCAGCGAAAATTGTGGGAACATTGCTGGGACTGGAATATAGCTATACAAAGAGCAGCAAAAAGATTTCTTATACGCCGGGATTGTCCATCAAACAGAACGGAAACTACAGCGTCTATACTAGAACTCAGGTGCAGGTGAAGGCAAATGAGAAAGAAGTTACTTCCAAGATACCGGGGTTATTAGAGAGCAATACTACTTTAATTCCAGCCAGTGCCACCTTTAACAGCAAATATGGCTTAGGGGTAACCTACAGTTATTCTGGAGGAAAGGCCACTTTTAAAAGAGGAGATATCACTGTAGTAACTACAAAAAACTCTAAGATCGCTAAGGTAAATGGTACAAGCAAGACCATGCCGGTGCCTATGCGAATGATGATGCTTACCAGCAATGGAACGAATTATGTGATGGTGCCAGGAGAATTTATAACAGAGACATTGGGACTGTCCTATCAGTATGCGGGAGGAGTTTCGTCTATCAGTGGAGAGGTAGTTGAAGAAACCCCGGATACGGATTCCACACCGGGAGACAGCGACGATGGATTTTTGGTCACTATAACTATGACAAGACCTGAGGAGGTAACTGCTGGAAATATTACCTGTTCCGATGATTATGAGAATAAACGACTCATTATCACCATGCCAGGAAATCATACATCTTACTATTCTTCTTATAAGCCTAATATGCCGTCTGGAGTAAGCTTTTCCACAAAATATACTGCATCTTCTGATAAGACCAAGATTTATATTACTACAAAAAACATCAACGGTTTTCGGGTAAAGGAAGATGGTAAAAATATTTATATTATGAATGGCGCACCTAAAAATATCTTTTCACATGTGGTAGTGTTGGATGCAGGTCATGGTGGATCTGACTCCGGTGCGGTAGGAAACGGCTATTATGAAAAGGATTTTACGCTTTCTATAGTAAAGGCGGCCAAGACGTATTTTGACAGCAACGAAAACTATAAGGTGTACTATACAAGATTGGATGACACTTATCCAAGTCTTTCTGAACGCTACAAGCTGGCAAATGAAGTGCAGGCGGATATTTTCCTCAGTGTACATATCAATTCCGCTAAAAGTACGGCTACCGGTACGGAAACTTTGTACAATCCAGATCGAAATAAGAAAAACAGTGCTGGTCTTACCTGTTATCAGTTGGCAAATTTCACTCAAAAAAGAGTGCAGACAGCAACAGGATTTAAAAATCGTGGAATAAAACAGAGGTGTTCCAGACTGGGAAATGGTTTGGCAGTTTTAAATAACAACAATGGTCCGGCCACTTTGACGGAGATTGGATTTATATCCAACAAGACGGAGGCAAAGAAGATGGCGGCAAATTTAAGCAGCTATGGCCAGGCGGTATACCAGGCCATTGTGGATGCTTCTTAGAAAGAAGGTCTCAGGCTTCGGTTCTTGTGATAGGTTCACAGGAATCGGAGCTTTTTTTGTCCTAAGATTGGGCGTTCATAAAAAATTCATAATCTTAAAAAAACGTAAATAATTCTTAACACATTTATATCAAAATTGTAAGGTATAGTGGAGGAGAAATAGAAAAGTTGGAGCAGATGAGATGGAACAAATGACAAAAACAGTATTGTTGATCGCTGAGAATTTGGAGGTTCGACAAAGGCTGGTGGATTTTTTTAATCAATATCAATATATCACCTACATAACGGGAAATATGCAGGAAGCGCAGAACTTGTTTTTTTCAAAAAACCATCAGATTGATATCGTTATTTGGGCGAGTATGGCAGAGAAATCTGAGGTAAAGGAACTGCTAAAAGATATACGAGATTACTCAGATATTCCGATGATTATTTTGGTGGATACGCTTAGCGAAGAGCTGCATTTGGAGTATATGGAGGCTGGTGCAGATCACTGTATGAAAACTCCATTTAATATGAAGATACTGAAAGCATATGTGGATAATTTGTATTGTCGCAGACGATTGTATCGAAAAAAAGAAGAGATGCATGGAAATTTACGGATTGATCGAGGGGCAAGAAAGGCCTATATCGACGGTGAGGATCTGTGCTTGACACCAAAGGAATATGCGGTGTTGGATTATTTGATTCAAAATACAAATGTTGTATTGACAAGGGAAGCAATCTTAGATGCGGTTTGGGGATACGACTATGATGGAGACATCAGAACCGTGGATACCTTAATCAAACAATTACGAAAGAAAATGACAACGGAATGTCCTTATATCCAGTCCGTCTATGGAATCGGGTATCGATTCGAGGCGCGATAAAATAATAAAAAACAGACGATCCCGCCTGGCAAATTGCCGGCGGGAATTTTTTTGCCTTAAAATGCACAAAATAGAACAATTATAGAAGAAACAGGTTGTGGTTTTATCTCCTGCTCAAAATGTTTCTTCGACAATTTTAATGCAGAAAAAGGAGGATTTTTGACTATGCATCATGCTAATCCCTTATTAAAGGAATACAGTACACCCCATAAATTTATCACCATGGGGGAGATTATGCTTCGCCTTACCCCACCAAACTATGAGGTGATTCGTCAGGCCCATGTGTTTGAGGCAAGCTATGGTGGTGCAGAGGCCAATATTGCATTAGCCCTTGCCAATTTGGGAGTGGACAGTACCTTTTTTTCGGTGGTGCCAAACAATGCTATTGGAAAAAGTGCCATCCGAATGCTTCGGAGCAATGATGTCCACTGTACCCCAGTTATCTTGAGTACAAAGGAGGAGACGCCCACCCATCGGCTGGGAAAATATTTTTTGGAGACAGGATACGGTATTCGCGCTAGCAAAGTTACCTATGACAGAAAGCATAGCGCCATCTCAGAATATGATTTTTCCAAGGTGGATTTGGGGGCACTCTTAGAGCATTTTACCTGGCTGCATCTAAGCGGCATTACCCCGGCTTTGGGAGAAAATTGCCAAAAATTAATCATGGACAGCTTAAAAATTGCCAAGGAAAAAGGGCTGACGGTAAGCTTTGATGGGAATTTTCGAAGTGCTCTTTGGAGTTTTCAGGAGGCGCGGGATTTTTGTACGGGATGTCTGCCATATGTGGATGTGTTGATTGGGACAGAACCCTATCATCTTTGGCGGGAAGAGAAGGACCACAGTAAAGGGGACTGGAAGGATGGGATTCCTTTTCAGCCAAGTTATGAGCAGCAAGATGAGATTTTTGGTCAATTTGTTAAAAAATATCCGAATATCAAGTATATTGCGCGACATGTTCGCTATGCACACAGCGGAAGTGAGAATAGTTTGAAGGCATATCTCTGGTATGAAGGACATACATTTGAGAGTAAAATGTTCCGATTTAACATTCTAGACCGTATGGGTGGAGGGGATTCCTTTGCTAGTGGACTGATCTATGCGCTAATGCATAACTATAAGCCCATGGATATTATTAATTTTGCTCTGGCAAGCAGCGTTATCAAACATACCATTCGGGGAGATGGAAATGTAACCGATGACGTGGATACCATAAGGAATCTGATGCAGGAAAATTACGATGTTTCCCGTTAAAAGAAAAAATGACCACAGGTCAAGGGATTGTTAAAGTTTGGTTAAATCCTTGTCAAAGTGGTGTGAATTGTTCCAATTTTATGAACTATTAACACATTTACGTGATAAAGAATTCCAAAAAACACTGGACAATACCAGAACGAGATGGTACAATTGTTACAAAATTGTGGTTTGAGATGCGTTTTTTTTATCGAAAGTTAATAAATAGTAAAGTTGCGATAAAAAAGTCGTTAGGAACCCTTGCAAAGGTGTATTGATTGTGATATTATTAACACAATCGATGCCGAACATGCTGCAAAAAGTAGCAAAAAAGGCGCAAAGTTTACTGTTTTTCGGAATATATTTCACGAAAGACAACTTTACACATGGAGGTAATTATTATGGCGAAGAAAGTAGTATTAGCAGGCGCATGTCGTACAGCAATTGGTTCTATGGGTGGAGCACTTTCCACAGTACCAGCAGCAGATTTAGGCGCAACAGTTATCAAAGAAGCATTAAACAGAACAGGTGTAGCTCCTGAAGCTGTTGATGAAGTATTAATGGGTTGTGTAATTCAGGCTGGTCAGGGACAGAACGTAGCACGTCAGGCTTCCATCAAAGCTGGTCTTCCTATCGAAGTACCTGCAGTAACAATCAACGTAGTTTGTGGTTCCGGTCTTAACTGTGTTAACTTAGCAGCTACAAAGATTCTTGCAGGAGAAGCTGATATCGTAGTAGCAGGTGGTATGGAAAACATGTCCATGGCTCCATATGCTATGAAACAGGGACGTTACGGATACCGTCTTGGCAACGGCCAGTTAGTAGACACAATGGTTAATGATGCATTATGGGATGCATTCAACAATTACCACATGGGTGTTACAGCGGAAAACGTATGTGAACAGTGGGGACTTACTCGTGAAGAGTTAGACGAATTTGCAGCATGGTCTCAGCAGAAAGCTGTTGCAGCTCAGGCAGCTGGCAAATTTGACGACGAAATCGTTCCAGTAGAAATCGTAACAAAGAAGAAAACTATCGTAGTAAATAAAGACGAAGGACCTCGTGAAGGAACAACAGCAGAAAGCATTTCCAAATTACGTCCAGCTTTCAAGAAAGATGGTATCGTAACAGCAGCTAACGCTTCCTCCATCAACGACGGTGCTGCAGCAATCGTAGTTATGAGCGAAGAAAAAGCAAAAGAACTTGGTGTTACTCCTATGGCTACATGGGTAGGCGGAGCTTTAGGTGGTGTAGATCCTTCTATCATGGGTGTTGGACCTGTTGCTTCCACAAGAAAACTTATGGATAAGATCGGCATGACAGTTGCAGATATGGACTTAATCGAAGCAAACGAAGCTTTCGCAGCTCAGTCCTTAGCAGTAGGTAGAGAACTTGGATTTGACAACGACAAACTGAATGTTAACGGTGGTGCTATCGCTCTTGGACATCCTGTAGGAGCATCTGGATGCCGTATCCTCGTTACATTATTACATGAAATGCAGAAACGCGATGCAAAAACTGGTCTTGCTACATTATGTATCGGTGGCGGAATGGGCTGCTCTACAGTAGTTAAGAGAGACTAATCGAGGATCAATACCTGGCTGGTTCGAGAAACAGCCGATATGAAAAAAGGAGATGTAATCATGGAATTCATTACATACGAACAGGAAGGGTTTGTAGGCGTTATCACAATTAATCGTCCTAAGGCTCTCAACGCTTTAAACAGCACAGTATTAGAAGAATTAGATGCAACATTAGATGCAGTAGATTTAGATGCAACAAGATGTCTTATCTTAACAGGCGCAGGAGAGAAATCTTTCGTAGCCGGCGCTGATATCGGAGAGATGAGCACATTGACAAAAGAGGAAGGCGAAGCTTTCGGTAAGATTGGTAACGACGTATTCCGTAAAATCGAAACATTCCCTATCCCAGTGATCGCAGCAATCAACGGATTCGCTTTAGGCGGCGGATGTGAGATCGCTATGAGCTGTGATATCAGAATCTGTTCTGAAAACGCAGTGTTTGGTCAGCCAGAAGTTGGTCTGGGAATCACACCTGGATTTGGTGGAACACAGAGACTTGCTCGTTTAGTTTCCCCAGGTATGGCAAAACAGTTAATCTACACAGCTAGAAACATCAAAGCTCCAGAAGCATATAGAATTGGTCTTGTAAATGCGGTTCATCCATTAGAAGAGTTAATGCCAGCAGCTATGAAGATGGCAAAAGGCATCGCTAACCAGGCACCTATCGCAGTTCGTGCTTGTAAGAAAGCAATCAACGATGGTCTTCAGGTAGATATGGACGAAGCAATCGTAATCGAAGAAAAATTATTCGGAAGCTGCTTCGAGACAGAAGATCAGAGATATGGTATGGCTTTCTTCTTAGATAAGAACAAAGAAAAAGTAAAAGAACCATTCAAAAACTGCTAATTCACAAAAGAACCCGTCTGGTACAGCCGGACGGGCAACAATAAATTAAGTTTCATCCCCGCTTCGGTGGGACAAGGAGGTACATAATGAAAGTAGGTATTATTGGCGCAGGAACAATGGGTTCCGGTATTGCTCAGGCTTTTGCACAGACAGAAGGTTATGAAGTATGTTTATGTGATATCAACGATGAATTTGCTGCAAACGGTAAAGCCAAAATCAAAAAAGGCTTTGACAAACGTATTGCAAAAGGCAAAATGGAAGCAGAAGCAGCAGAAGCAATTCTTGCTAAAATCACAACAGGAACAAAAGAAATCTGTGGTGATTGTGACCTTATCGTAGAAGCTGCATTAGAAGTTATGGCAGTAAAACAGCAGACTTTCAAAGAATTACAGGATATCGTAAAACCTGAATGTATGTTTGCAACAAACACATCTTCCTTATCTATCACAGAGATCGGTAAAGGACTTGACAGACCAGTAATTGGTATGCATTTCTTCAACCCAGCTCCAGTTATGAAACTTGTTGAAGTTATCGCAGGTCTTAACACACCAGCAGAAATGGTTGATACAATCAAAGGTATCTCCGAAGAAATCGGCAAAGTACCTGTACAGGTAGAAGAAGCAGCAGGCTTCGTAGTAAACAGAATCCTCATCCCTATGATCAACGAAGCAGTTGGTATCTACGCAGATGGTGTTGCATCTGTAGAAGGTATCGATACAGCTATGAAACTTGGTGCAAACCATCCAATGGGACCTTTAGCATTAGGTGACTTAGTTGGTCTTGATATCTGCCTCGCTATCATGGAAGTATTATACAGCGAAACAGGCGATCCTAAATACCGTCCACATCCATTATTAAGAAAAATGGTACGTGGTGGCAAATTAGGTCAGAAAACAGGTGTAGGTTTCTACGACTACAGAAAATAATAGAATTTAATAAGCTGGCGGGTGGTTCGTCGGTGAACCACCCGGTGGCATTTTCGTTTTGAATTTGTAAGACTATACAATAATGGAGGAATTAGTCATGGATTTTACTTTAAGCAAAAA
>CAYLUV010000002.1:25604-38533 GCA_964386955.1 uncultured Lachnospiraceae bacterium | reverse complement strand
GCAAAAAACATGAAATGGCGAGAAAGCTCTTTGCGCAGTTCGCTGAAACAGAGGTAAAACCTCTTGCACAGGAAACAGATGAATTAGAACAGTTCCCTGCAGAAACAGTTAAAAAGATGGCAGCAAACGGATTCATGGGTATTCCTATTCCTAAGGAATACGGTGGACAGGGCTGTGACACATTAACATATGTAATGGCAGTAGAAGAGATGTCAAAAGTTTGTGGTACTACAGGTGTAGTTTTATCCGCTCACACATCCCTTTGTGCAGATCCAATCCTCAAAAATGGTACAGAAGAACAGAAACAGAAATACCTTGTACCTTTAGCAAAAGGTGAAAAATTAGGTGCTTTCGCTCTGACAGAACCAGGTGCTGGTACAGATGCACAGGGTGCTCAGACAAAGGCTGTTTTAGATGGTGACGAATGGGTATTAAACGGATCCAAATGTTTCATCACAAATGGTTACTATGCAGATATCTACATTGTATTCGCAGTTACAGATATTACATATGACAAAAAAGGAAGAGCGAAAAAATCCTTCTCCGCATTTATCGTAGAAAAAGGAACACCAGGATTCACCTTCGGTGTAAAAGAAAAGAAGATGGGTATCCGTGGTTCAGCTACATATGAACTGATCTTCCAGGATTGCCGTATTCCTAAAGAAAACATGTTAGGAAAACAGGGCAAAGGTTTTGCTCTCGCTATGAAGACTCTCGATGGCGGACGTATCGGTATCGCTTCTCAGGCGCTTGGTCTTGCAGAAGGTGCATTAGACTGCACAATCAACTTCGTAAATGAAAGAAAACAGTTCGGAAGACCTATCGGCGCATTCCAGAATACTCAGTTCCAGATTGCAGACATGGCTACAAAGACTATGGCAGCAAAACAGATGGTTTACAGAGCAGCATGTGCAAAAGATACACAGAAAGTATTCTCCGTAGAAGCAGCTATGGCTAAATTATATGCAGCAGAAGTTGCTATGGAAGTTACAACAAAAGCAGTTCAGCTCCATGGTGGATATGGTTACACAAGAGAATACGATGTAGAACGTATGATGCGTGATGCTAAGATCACAGAGATCTACGAAGGAACATCTGAAGTTCAGCGTATGGTAATCTCCGGCGCTGTAATGAAATAAGCGTATATAGAATGAATTCGGAGGATAGGATAAAATGAAAATTGTAGTATGTATTAAACAAGTTCCAGATACAAACGAAGTAAAATTAGATCCTGTTAAAGGTACTCTGATCCGTGATGGTGTACCAAGTATCATCAACCCAGATGACAAAGCAGGTTTAGAGGCAGCTTTAAAGATTAAAGATGAAACAGGCGCAACAGTAACTGTTATCTCCATGGGACCTCCACAGGCAGAAGAAGCTTTAAGAGAAGCTTTAGCTATGGGTGCAGACGAAGCTTACCTTGTAACAGACAGAGCATTCGGTGGTGCTGATACTCTTGCTACATCTTACACAGTAGCAGCTGGTATCAAAGCAATCGGTGAATTCGACCTTATCATTGCTGGACGTCAGGCTATCGACGGTGACACAGCACAGGTTGGACCACAGATTTCTGAATGGTTGGATATCCCTAACGTTTCCTATGCAGCAGATATCAAAGTTGATGGAAACGATATCGTTGTAAAACGTCAGTATGATGACAGATATCATACAGTAAGAGTTCAGATGCCATGTTTAGTAACAGCTCTTGGCGATATGAACACACCTCGTTACATGACTCCAGGTGGAATCTTTGATGCTTACGAAAAAGAAATCCACATGATCACACGTGCAGACGTAGACGTAGATGACAATTTCCTTGGATTAAAAGGTTCACCTACAAACGTTGCTCAGTCTTTCCCTAAACAGCTCAAACCAGCTGGTGTTAAGGAAACAGGTTTAGGAGCAGCAGATGCAGCAGACTATATCTTTGGAAAATTAAAAGAGAAGTTTGTTATCTAGGACTATCAAGGAAGAAAGAGGTAAGAAAAATGAGTTTACAGGATTATAAAGGCGTATTTGTCTTCGCTCAGCAGGTAGATTCCGAAATCAGCGGTGTAACATTTGAATTAATTGGAAAAGCCAACGAATTAGCAGCAGATCTTGGTACAGATGTAACAGCAGTAGTGCTCGGTTCCGGCATCAAAGGTTTAGCAGATGAACTTGCAGCATATGGCGCAGACAAAGTTATCGTAGTTGACAAACCAGAATTAAAAGAATACACAACAGAACCATATACACAGGCTATGGACGCAGTAATCGCAGAGTTCAAACCTGAGATCGTACTTTACGGTGCAACAGCAATCGGACGTGACCTTGCTCCACGTATCTCTGCAAGAGTAAAATCTGGTCTTACAGCTGACTGTACAAAACTTGAAATCGATCCAGAAGCAGATAAAGACAGCGGATTACATAACTTAAGAATGACACGTCCTGCATTCGGTGGAAACATCATGGCTACTATTCTTATTAAGAAAAACAGACCACAGATGGCAACCGTACGTCCAGGCGTAATGCAGAAATTAGAAAAAGACACAAGCAAGAAAGCAGAAGTTATCGAATTCAACCCTGAATTAGTGAAAAACAACAAATACGTAACAGTAGAAGAAGTTGTAAAAGAGATCAAAGATTCCGTAGATATCATGGATGCAAACATCCTCGTATCTGGTGGCCGTGGTGTTGGAAGCAAAGAAAACTTCAAACTTTTAGAAGATCTTGCAGATGCCCTTGGCGGAACAGTAGCATCTTCTCGTGCATGTGTTGACAACGGATGGACAGAAAAAGACATCCAGGTAGGTCAGACTGGTAAGACAGTACGTCCTAACGTATACTTTGCTATCGGTATTTCTGGAGCAATCCAGCACGTAGCAGGTATGGAAGAATCCGAGATTATCATCGCAATCAACAAAGACGAAACAGCTCCTATCTTCGATGTAGCTGACTTCGGTATCGTTGGTGACTTAAATCAGATCCTTCCTTTATTAACAGCTAAGATCAAAGCTGATAAAGAAGCAAAATAATATAATATTATTTTCTAAGCCAATAAAAAAGAGCGCCCCGGAAGCGAAAGCTTTCGGGGTGTTCTTTTTTTATGTAAAGCAAAAGGGAAAAAGATGTTGGAATACTTGATAAAAGAAATAAAGTAAAATACTGTAAAATAAGATTGACATAAAATGGATATAAATGTAAAATAAAGTAATAAAGCACAAATAAGGAGGGAAAATGAAAAGGATAAAGATACTGGTGATTTTAATACTCTTGATAAGACTGGCTTGGATTGACCAACGAGAGTATATGATTCCAAGAAGATACTTACAGATTGCTCTGGGAGGAAGAATAATCTTGGCGTTGGCAGAACTTATGCTGGCTGGCAGAATGGCATTTAAGGGAATTGTGCTTGAATGTGCAACGGCAGCTTTCGTTATAGTGCTGTTGATACTGCTTCGTTGTCTCTCTAAAGGCGGAATTGGGATAGGAGATATTAGATTGCTTGGTGTGATGGCTTTTTTTCTCGGATTTTCCCTTACGTTAAAAACACTTTTTTGTGCCATGATAGTTGCCTTTTTTCAAGGAACATTCAGTTATGGCATGTTTCGAAAGAAAAAGATACCCTTTGTCCCTGCGCTTCTTGGAGGGATGATTGCAGCGCTTTTACTTTAAAAGAGGTGGAAAGATGGAGTTTATGATTTCAGCAAAGACAGATATTGGTTTAACGAGAGAGAAAAATCAAGATAGCTATGTGGTGCGTCGTTATCGTGTGACACAGGGGGATGTGATTTTTGCAATGGTATGCGATGGTATGGGCGGTCTGGCTGACGGAGAGATTGCTAGCGGAACTTTGGTACGAGCATTTTGTCAGTGGGCAGATAGGCGCCTGTCTATTTTGTGTGGGAACGATATGTTGGAACAGGAGTTATGGAGAGAATGGCTGCAGGTGACAAAAGAATGGAACGAAAGATTACAAAAGTACAGCGAGAGGCGAGGAAGAAAGCTTGGAAGCACTTTGACGGCGATACTGATCACTTCACAGCGATATTATATTTTTCACGTAGGTGACACGAGAGTGTACGAGATAGGGGATGAGGTGGCACTACTAACAAGGGATCAGACGGTGACTGCCAGAGAAGTAGCACTGGGACGATTGACAGAAGAACAGGAAAAAGAAGATGGAAGGAAACACATTTTGCTACAATGTGTGGGAGCTTCTAAAGAGGTGCATCCGGAATGGGTTTGTGGGGATGCGAAGGAAGGTCGCGTTTATTTATTGTGCAGTGACGGATTTTGGCATATGACAACAAAAGTAGAATTGCTGGAACTTTGGGAAGTGGGAAAGGAAAGAGATTCGGATGCACTGAAAGGAAGTTTGGAGAATATAATTTGGAAGAACAAGGAGAGAATGGAACGAGATAATATGACGGCCATTGCTATAGCCGCATTTTGATGAGAGTAGGAGCGACAGATGTTGGAGATAGGAACACTTCTTGATGGAAAATACAAGATATTAAGTGAGATTGGTCGTGGAGGCATGAGCATCGTATATATGGCGATTAATGAGCGAGCAAATAAGACTTGGGCGGTGAAAGAACTTCGAAGAGATGGGAATTTGTGTTATGAGGCGGTAAAACAGGGATTATTGGCTGAGACGGAGATTCTAAAACGATTAAAACATGATCATTTACCAAGCATTGTGGATGTAATTGAGGAGAAGGATGGGTTTTACATTGTGATGGATTATATCGAGGGACGTTCCCTGGGGCAGATTTTAAAGGAAGATGGACCACAGTCGCAGCAAGATGTCATTCGATGGGGAAAACAGCTTTGTGATGCACTTGGATATTTACACAGCCAAGAACCAAAGATTATTTATCGGGATATGAAGCCTTCCAATGTGATGTTAAAACCGGACGGCAACGTCATGCTGATTGACTTTGGCACAGCGAGGGAATGGAAGGCAAATCACTGGGAAGATACTACTTGTCTGGGAACAGTAGGGTATGCGGCGCCGGAACAGTTTGGTGGAATGGGACAGACAGATGTAAGAACAGATATTTATTGCCTTGGTGCAACACTTTTTCATTTGGTGACGGGATGTGAACCCAGTGAAATGCCCTATGAGATAGGGGCGATTTGTCAGTGTAACCCGGAATTGTCCAGAGGACTGGAAGTGGTACTAAAGAAATGCACAAGGAGAAATCCCACAGATCGATACCAAACGGCAGAAGAACTTCGATATGCGCTAGAACACTATGTGGAGATGGACGCGGCATATCAGAAGCAACAAAAAGGGAAGTTAATGCAGTTTTCTCTGGTGACCGTGGCGGCAATTTTCTTTGGAATTTTTGGCATATTTTTTCGCTATGGGGCTGTTCAAAAAGCCTGGGACCAGTATTCCTTTTTTCTGGATGAGGCGGAAAAGACAACAGATTATAGGCAAAAGATTAGGTTGTACCAAAAAAGCATGGATATTCCAGAAAAGGCCGGGGAAAAGGAAGCTTATTTGGGGCTGATGCAAGTCTATCGGGAAGAGGATGCCCGGTTTTCGGTTGAGGAGGCAGATGAACTGACCAAGTGCATTAAGAATAGAGAGAAGGAGTTGAAGAATAGCCTGGAAAACTATATAGAAGTGTGTTTTGAGATGGGAAAGATGTATTGGTACTATTTTGATTACGGTGATGGGATGGAGAATCAGATGACACGAGCCAAAAGTGCTATACCGTGGTTTCGGGATGTGGTGGAATATGCCCCAGAAGAATATGCTAATCGGAATACAGCCAAATCTTACTACAGCATTGGACGATTCTATAGAGATATAACATCGGATATTACAGAGGCAGACGATCGAGGAAAATATAAGCCTTTTTTTGAAAATATCGAGGAGTTGTTGGAAACTGTGGCAGGGGAGGAAGGAGAAAGCGAGATTGTGCGGTTAGAGCTATTGGAATTAGCAAGAAATGCCCTGCACCAGTTTGTCACAAAGTTTAAAGAAGATGGAATTACAAGACAACAGGCGGAAAAGATGCTAAGTGTTGTAACAGAGATATTAGATGAGATGCGTCCTACGGTGGATAAAACAAAGGAAAAGAAAGAACAGATACAGAGTCTTCTTCCCGATACAAAACAGGTAGTAGAACATGCTTATGAAACAAAGGGATTCGGCTTAGGTTATTGATAGGAGATACTGTTCGAGGAAGGATGTATTCAAAAATGGAGGAACCAATGTCAATCGAAGAAATGCAGATGGCGTCCACACTATGTTTTGTATTAGCAGGAATACTAGGGGTGTTAGCGGGATTTTTATTTTTTTCATGGAATGTAAGAAAGCTGATTGGAGATATGACTGGAAGTAATGCCAGAAAGGAAATTCAGACATGGAGAGAGGAAAATAGGAAAATCCAGGTCTGGAAGGAAGAAAAAACTACGCTATTAAGAGGAGAAAGTATTTGTTATCTCGTGGAGGAATACTGTTTTCTTGCCAGCGAAGAAATCATACACTAGGGAGGATAGATTGTGGAGAAACGGGACAAGAAAAAACAAAAAAATCAATTTATGGGAGTGAGACGTGGCATAGCATTTTTGATGGCGGTGTTGTTATTGTGGGTATCTATCCTGCCAAAAGAAGCATTTGTTAGGGCAGAGGAAAGCATGAAACACGAGTCTGTAACAATGGATATGAAGGAAAGTGAAGAGGGAACGACAGAGGCAGAAGAAAAGGAAGAAGAAGGAACAACAGAAGCAGGAGAAAAGGAAGAAGAGGGAACGACAGGCTCAGAGGAAAAAGAGGACGACATAACAACGGAAGTAGAGGTTTCCCGAGATCGAATTTGGATTGATGAGGATTATATCAGAAAAGATGGGGAAATTTATATCTATGGGAAAGATATGAAAGTATCTATTTATACAGATATGGAGGGAATTCGACTATATAAGGGTGTGGAGGAAGAAGCCTTTGCGGAAGCTAAGAAAGAGGTGCCTGGGGAAAATTCTGTTAAAAAGAATATATCTGTTTCTGTTGTTGCGTCTGTCAGCATAACGAGGATAGAAGTGTATGGAAAGACTGGGGAGCGAAACGTATGGCAAAGAGTGAAAGGAATTTCTGAAGAAAATCCCCTTATGATTGTTGTGGATCAAAAAGCACCAGAGGTAAAATTTATAATACAGGGGGAGAAAAAAATCTCTCAACAGGATGATGCAGTGGTAGAGATTCAAGTGAAAGATCCAGTGCTGTATTCCGGTATCCAGACCATCCAGTACTGGGTAGAAAAGGATGGGGATGAGGAAAATCCAACCCAGAAACAGACCTTATATACCTTTGATTCTTCGAAAGATGAGATAACCTACAGTGATTTTCAGTTCAGTTGGGAAGGGAGAGTTACAGTAGATGCCTTGTTAAATAACAGCTGCAATGTAAAGTTGTTTGTAAAGGTAACAGATTGTGCAGAGAATGAAACAGTAGAATCCATACACTTGGATTTTGATTTGACTGCACCGACGGTTACCATATCTTATGACAACAACACAGACAATAATGGAAATACATATTTCAATGCCCAGAGAAGGGCAACAGTGGTGATGACAGAGAGAACGCACCATTTTAATAAGGAAAAGGCCACAGAAAGTATTGTGATTACGGCGAAGGATGCCAAAGGAGATGTGGTAGAAGAGGCATATACCATCAGTGACTGGACTATAGTGGAAGGAAAAATACCGGATGAAGCCACTCACACAGCCACTATATTCTTTGAAAAGGATGCCAATTATACGCTGGATATTTCCTATACGGATGAGGCGGGAAATAAGAACAGTGAAGTGAAGGCAGGAGATTCCATAGCAGCATTTCGCTTTACTGTGGATACCACAGCTCCTACGGGATCTATCACAGCAAAATCCGAAGAGGGAAGAAAAGTAAACTGGAAACAGTTGAGAGATACCTTAACCTTTGGTTTCTGGTCCAAGAAGAAAATAACCATTTCTGCTGTGGCGGAGGATGCCACATCTGCTTCAATAGGAAAAGTGGAGTATTACAAAGTGCAGGCAGAAAATGCTGAAGAAAGTACAGTGCCACTCACTGCAGAGCAGTTGGAGCAGGTAACCGCATGGGAAGATTTTAAGGAATTTGCTATCAATGAAAATCAGCAGTTTGTGGTGTATTTAAAGATTACAGATTTGGCAGGAAATAATACTTATCTTAGTACCAATGGACTGATTGTAGATCACCAGGCGCCGATGGAAGAATTGATTGCCCCGGAGATTACCATGACACCGGAACAGCCAATAAACGATATTTATAACAGAGATGTAAAAGTGGCAATTCAGGTAAGGGATCCTCTGACAGGCGGAACCTATGCAGGGCTTAAAAAGGTGTCCTATGAAGTGAAAAACATGGGAAAAGTCACCCAGAAGGGAACCCTATATCAATTTAAAAACAATGATCCAAAACAGGCGGATTTACAGCAGAGCTGGAGTGGAGAAATTGTTGTAGATAGTAAGGAAAATAACAGCAATGATGTAGAAATTTTCGTGTATGGTCAGGATAATTCCTTAAATGACTCCGAAGACAGTAGAAAGATCAAGATTGATGTCACAGCACCGAAGATTAGAATTTCTTATAACAATAATAATGTAGATAGTGATAAGTATTTTAAGGAAAACAGAACGGCAACCATTACAGTAACTGAGCGTAATTTCAATGCCCAAGACGTAGTTACGACTATAAAAAATACAGATGGATTTGTTCCTAAAGTATTCGCTTGGAAAAAGGGGAAAGGAACCGGAAATGAGGACGATACTACTTGGACAGCCACTGTAAAATATACAAGGGATGGAGATTATACCTTTGGAATAAAGTATACAGATTTGGCAGGAAATAGAGCAAAAGATATTAACTTTGCAGAAGGAACAGCAGCAGGAGAGGCGTTTACTATCGATAAAACTGTTCCAAAGTTTATGATATCTTATGATAACAATGCAGCACAGAATGGTAATTACTATAAGGCATCTAGAACTGCGACGATAAGGGTAACAGAACATAATTTTGATGGAAGTCGCGTTATTCCTAGGATTACTGCATCTGATAATGGTAAAAATATAGGAACACCAGGTATTAGTTCATGGAAACATAAAGGCGATGTACATACAGCTACCATTAATTATAGTGCAGATGCTCTGTACACTTTTGATATTTCTATGAAAGACAAGGCAGGAAATGAAGCGCAGGATTATGCAGAAGAAAAATTTTATGTAGACAAGACTATGCCAAAATTGACGATAACCGGTGTGAAAAACCATTCTGCCAACGCAGGGGATGTAAGGCCGGCAGTTTCCTTCCGCGACACAAACTTTGATCCGGGACAGTCAATGATCACCTTAACAGGTACAAACAGGGGAAGGGTGAAATTGGAAGGTTCCTATGCTGATGGAAACAATGGAAGAACCTTTACCTTTCAAAATTTTGCCAAGGAAAAAGCCGTGGATGATATCTATACCCTGACTGCATCTACTACAGATAAAGCAGGAAATACAGTGAAGCAGACGGTAACATTTTCTGTTAATCGTTTCGGTTCTACCTATGAGCTGAGCCGTAGTTTGCAGAAATTAAATGGATCCTATGTAAAAGAAGCGGGAGATATCGTCTTGACAGAGATTAACCCAGATGCATTGAAGAATGTAAAGGTTACGCTCTTTAAAAACAATGAGACTATGAACTTAAAAGAGGGAGAGAACTATAAAATCCAGGCTTCCGGCGGCAATGAGAAATGGCATCAATACAAGTATACAATTTTTAAAGAAAATTTCGCAGAAAATGGTGTGTATCGAATTACCGTTTCTTCTGAGGATGTGGCAGGAAATGTGGCAGAAAATACGTTAGATACCAAAAATCAGGAAATTGGATTTGGTGTGGATGCAGAAAAACCACTGCTTAACATAACAAATCTAGAAAATCATCAAACATATTCGGTAGAAGAACTGACTGTATTGATGACAGCCAAGGATAATTTGATTCTTTCTAACCTGGTTGTTTTTCTAGATGGAGAGGATGTACCGTTCGTAGAATGGACAACAGAAGAAATTGCAGAGATTCTTTCTGGTAAAGGAGAATTTACTTTTACTGTTGCAGGGGATTCTAAAGAAGCTCATTCAGTAAAAATTGTTGCAAAGGATGCTGCAGGAAATGAAGAAATTGCAGAGATAAAGGATTTCTATGTAACAACGGATGTCTTTGTACGATTCTTTAATAATAAACCATTGCTGTATGGCTCTACAGCAACCTTGGTGTTTTTAGCAGGATTGGCATTATTCTTGATTCTTAAAAAGAAGAAAGACGAGGAAGAAAATAAAAATTCATAATTTTTAACCCAGAATCCGCCCTTGATGTGTTATAATCAAGGGCGGATTTGTATATAAAGTAGACAAGGAGTCAATGCAATGGAAAGAGACGATATTATTATCCGAAAGGGAATTGTACATATATTAGATTATCACAAAGGGCAGCTTGGGCTTTCTGGAAACATGCTGGATCCGGGACCGGACCTCAATGATTTTTTGCGGGGACATATTTACCGTTTGATGTCCAGCGATGACATGAAAAAATGCCGATTCAATGAGGAAAATTCTCCGATTTTTAGTATGCTGGAGACCTTTGATGAGGGGGACGAGGGGGATTTTATCTCCGTCAGCAGCAAGATTGCAGAGTTGATTTTTGAGGTGATGTGTGACAGTGGTGAGATTCCTTCTGCGGATCTTGTTATGGTAAGTTTTCAGGTGGAAAGCACCATCCATCTGGCTCTTCTCAAGATGAACTATAAGGAGAATTATATTCACAGTCAGAATGAGGATAACAGCACGGATATTGTGAAGCAGAGGATTATCTTGCCTTCTGAGACTTCCAGACTTTCCGAGGCGGTAATCATTAACTTAAAGACTATGGAGATTCGTCTGGTGGAGAAAAAATATGAGGTCTTTGGGGAGAAGCTCAACTACCTTTCTGAGAAGGTGCTCTATTGTCATGCGGATCTTCCGGCAAAGAAGAAGTTAAATATTTTGACAAAGGCCATTCAGGACATTAACAATAAGTACGACGATCGGGATATTCAGTCCAAGATGGAGGCGAAGAGCATTTTACAGCAGGAGTTTGTGGAGAATCAGGAGTTCAATGTAAACGAGATTGGGGACAAAATTTTCGGCAATCACACTGCTATGAAACAGGATTTTGATGAGGTGCTGGAACGCTATGATATGCAGTATGACACCTTTACCGTGGCAAATGAGAGTACAGTGAGAAAACTGGAAAAACAGGTTTTGATCACAGACACTGGCATTGAGATTAAAATTCCTATGGAGGAGTATAATACCAAGAGCAATGTGGAAGTAATCGAGGAACCGAGCGGTGGAAAGACGATTATCATCAAAAATATTGAAAATCTGACTTTAAAATAGACTTTTTCTGGGAGTTAAACGCTTGAAGTCTTTAGCGGATTATAGTATGATTAGAAGATGTTATGAGTTTTTTTTAGATAATTTTAAGAGGAGAAAGGAGCTTTCATTATGGAATTAGTAGCTATTAGAGAATTATTCAGAAATAAGGAAGCTTATGTAAATCAGGAGATTACCGTAGGCGGTTGGGTAAGAAGCAACCGTGCATCCAAAGCATTCGGTTTCCTGGTAGTAAATGATGGTACATTTTTTGAACCACTTCAGGTGGTATATGCAGATAAACTGGATAACTTTGCAGAGCTTGGTAAGATCAATGTAGGAGCAGCTGTTGTAGTAAAAGGTATTTTAGTACCAACACCGGAAGCAAAACAGCCATTCGAGATTCAGGCAGCAGAAGTTGTGGTAGAGGGTGCATCCGCACCGGATTATCCACTACAGAAAAAGAGACATACATTTGAATATTTGAGAACGATTTCTCATTTAAGACCTAGAACAAACACATTCCAGGCTGTATTCCGTGTAAGATCTATGGCAGCTTATGCAATTCACAAATTCTTCCAGGAAAGAGGATTTGTCTATGTTAATACACCATTGATCACAGGAAGTGACTGTGAAGGTGCTGGAGAGATGTTCCAGGTTACAACTATGGATCTCAACAATATTCCTAAGACAGAGGACGGAGCAGTTGATTTCTCCCAGGATTTCTTTAACAAGCCAACAAACCTTACTGTAAGCGGTCAGTTAAACGGTGAAACTTATGCTATGGCATTTAAGAATATCTATACTTTTGGTCCAACCTTCAGAGCGGAGAATTCCAATACTACAAGACATGCCGCTGAGTTCTGGATGATCGAGCCTGAGATTGCATTTGCGGATTTAACAGACGATATGATTCTGGCAGAGAGCATGTTAAAATATGTGATTAACTATGTATTGGAAAATGCACCAGAAGAGATGGCATTCTTTAACCAGTTCGTGGACAAAGGATTGATTGAGAGATTACAGCATGTGGCAAATTCTGATTTCGGTCGTGTCACATACACAGAAGCCATTGAAATCTTAGAAAAACACAACGATGAATTTGAATATAAAGTACATTGGGGTTCTGACCTTCAGACAGAACATGAACGTTATCTGACAGAGAAAGAATTCAAACGTCCTGTTTTCGTTACGGATTATCCAAAGGAAATCAAAGCCTTTTATATGAAACTCAACGAAGATGGAAAGACAGTAGCAGCGATGGATTGTCTGGTTCCTGGTATCGGCGAGATTATTGGTGGTTCTCAGCGTGAGGATGACTACGAGAAATTAGTAGGACGTATGAAAGAATGCGGACTGAACGAAGAAGATTATGATTTCTATCTGGATCTTCGCAAATACGGTTCTGCAAGACATGCAGGATTTGGTCTTGGATTTGAAAGATGCGTGATGTACCTGACTGGTATGGGTAACATCCGTGACGTTATTCCATTCCCAAGAACTGTAAACAACTGCGAATTATA
>CAYLUV010000002.1:0-25594 GCA_964386955.1 uncultured Lachnospiraceae bacterium | reverse complement strand
TTATAAGATAACACAAAGGACATAACATGGGATGGTTTTCCATCCCATAACAGACATAAAGGCAGGAGGACACACATATGAGTCAGATTTATATTCCGGAGGGATACCAATCCCATCTTGGCATCAAGGAAACACAGGTGGCAATCAAGCAGATTAAGGATTTCTTTCAGAGAGAGCTGGCGACCCAGCTGAATTTAAAGCGAGTTTCTGCCCCTCTTTTTGTATCACCGGAGTCTGGTCTCAACGATAACTTAAATGGGGTGGAACGTCCCGTAAGTTTTGGTGTGTTGGAACAGGACGATAAACCATTTGAGATTGTTCATTCCCTTGCAAAATGGAAACGTCAGGCGTTAAAGCGCTATGGATTTTCAGTGGATGAAGGACTTTATACCGATATGAACGCGATCCGCCGAGATGAGGAGACAGACAATATTCACTCCATTTTCGTGGATCAGTGGGATTGGGAGAAGATTATCACAAAGGAAGCAAGAACAGAGAAGACTTTGAAGGAAGTGGTAAAATCTGTATATGAAGCGCTTCGTGTCACAGAAAAATACGTGATGAACAAGTATGATTATGTGAAATGTATCCTTCCAGAGGAGATTACCTTCATTACATCTCAGGAACTTTTGGATCTCTATCCGGACAAGACAGCCAAGGAAAGAGAATATGAGATTACCAAGAAGCATGGTGCAGTATTTATTATGCAGATTGGGGATCTTCTCACCAACGGAGAAAAACACGACGGAAGAGCACCGGACTACGATGATTGGAAATTAAACGGCGACATTTTAGTGTATTATCCAGTACTGGATATTGCGCTGGAACTTTCCTCCATGGGAATCCGCGTGGATGAGGAATCCTTGAGAGCACAGTTAAAGAAGGCGGGCTGTGAAGAGAGAGCCGAACTTTCCTTCCAGAAATCTCTGTTACAGGGGGAACTTCCTTATACCATCGGCGGTGGTATTGGACAGTCTCGTATCTGTATGTTTTACCTTAGAAAATGCCATATCGGAGAAGTTCAGGTTTCCGTATGGCCACAGGAGATTTACGATAAGGCGCAGGCAAAGGGCTTTTGTATTCTGTAAAAGAACTGTGAAATCCCTTGTCTAAAAAAGAGAATTAAGGTATAATATTTCGGAAAGAGCGTTATCCGGTGACAAAAGGATAGCCGATAGAAAGAACGAAAGTTGGGGATAGGCATGAGTCAGAGAAAAGTAGATGAGTACAAAAAATATAAAGCCAACAGAAAACAGATTTTGGCAAGAGAGAAGAAAATGCGCAAAGTAAAGAAAGTGCTTGGCGTACTTGCCACAATTCTTGTGATTGGTGGTTTTGGATGCTGGGGTGTTTACACGTATCAGGTGGAGACAGCACCAGATTATAATTTCTATGGTCTCATTACACAGAATGAATATGGAACATTGAGTCCACAGCTGATTGAGAAAACAGCAACAACAGCTGCCTCAACAACAGCAGCAGAATAAGAATATGGAGTAGTAGAGCCGGGCTTTGACAGACCCGGCTTTTTCCATAATATCTAGAAAGGAAAAAACATGAGTTTTACCCATTTACACGTCCATACAGAGTACAGTTTGTTGGACGGTTCCAGTAAAATTAAAGAGCTTGCAGCCAGAGTAAAAGAGCTTGGCATGGACAGCATCGCCATTACGGATCACGGCGTTATGTACGGTGTCATCGATTTTTATCGGGCGGCAAAAGCAGAGGGAATTAAGCCAATTTTGGGGTGTGAAATCTATGTAGCACCGGGTTCTCGCTTTGATCGGGAAAATACAAAGGGCGAAAATCGATATTATCATATGGTACTGTTGGCGGAAAATGATCAGGGATATCATAATCTGATGAAGATTGTTTCAAGAGGATTTACGGAGGGCTTTTATTATAAACCTCGTGTAGACGACGAGGTGCTGGAGGAGTTCCATGAAGGCATTATTGCGCTGTCTGCTTGTTTAGCGGGAGAGATTCCTACATTGATTCGTAAGGACAAATACGAGGAAGCTAAGGCGGTGGCACTAAAATACCGGGATCTTTTTGGGGAAAACAACTTCTTTTTGGAATTGCAGGATCATGGAATGCCGGAACAGAGAGAAGCAAACAACGGTATCATGCGAATTTCCAGAGAGACAGGGATTCCGATGGTGGCAACCAACGATATTCACTATATCTACGACACCGATGCGGAGGCTCACGATATTTTACTCTGTATCCAGACAGGAAAAAAATTGGCGGACGAGAATCGTATGCGCTATGAGGGAGGACAGTATTATTGCAAATCAGAAGAAGAGATGCGGCGATTGTTCCCTTATGCGGCGGAGGCGCTGGATAACACCCACAAGATTGCGGAGCGATGCAATGTGGAGATTGTTTTTGGGGAACAGAAGGTGCCAAAATTCGATGTGCCGGAGGGTGGAGACGCCTTTACCTATCTGAAGAGCCTTTGCGAGCAGGGGTTAAAGCAGCGATACGATCATCCGGGAAAAGAACTCTATGACCGATTGCATTATGAGTTAAATACCATCAAAAACATGGGATATGTGGACTATTTCCTGATCGTATGGGATTTTATCCACTATGCCAGACAGCATGGCATTGCAGTGGGACCGGGACGAGGTTCCGCAGCGGGCAGTTTAGTATCCTATTGTCTTACCATTACCAATATCGACCCTATCCGCTATAATCTTCTCTTTGAGCGTTTCCTAAATCCGGAACGTGTATCCATGCCGGATATTGATATTGACTTTTGTTATGAGAGAAGACAGGAAGTAATCGACTACGTTGTAGAAAAATATGGAAAGGAAAAGGTAGTGCAGATTATCACCTTCGGAACCATGGCGGCTAAGGCGGTTATTCGAGATGTGGGACGAGTGATGGATATTCCATATGCCCAGGTGGATGCGGTGGCAAAGATGGTGCCAAATGAGCTGAATATCACCCTGGATAAGGCATTGGAAACGCCAGATATGCGTAAAATCTATGAGTCTGATGAGCAGATGCGGCATATGATAGATATGGCAAGACGTCTGGAAGGATTGCCAAGACACTCCTCTATGCATGCGGCGGGAGTTGTAATTGGTTCCCAAGCAATCGATGAATTTGTGCCCCTTTCCAGAGGCAGTGATGAGGCGATTACAACCCAGTTTACCATGACCACCATCGAGGAACTGGGATTGTTAAAGATGGACTTTTTAGGACTTCGCACGCTGACAGTTATTCAGGATGCCCTCCGATTGATCGAGAAAAATACAGGAAAAGTCATCGATCTGGAAAAGATTGATTACAATGACAAAAATATATACGATATGCTCTCACAGGGAAAAAGCGAGGGTGTATTCCAGCTGGAAAGTGCCGGCATGAAATCCTTTATGCGGGAGTTGCAGCCGGAGTGTATGGAGGACGTTATTGCGGGAATCTCCCTTTACCGTCCAGGCCCTATGGACTTTATTCCAAAGTATATCAAGGGAAAAAATGATAAGGCCTCCATTACCTACGATTGTCCGGAATTGGAAAAGATTTTGGCACCAACCTACGGTTGTATCGTATATCAGGAACAGGTAATGCAGATTGTAATGGAGCTTGCCGGCTACACCATGGGCCGAAGCGATCTGGTACGTCGAGCCATGTCCAAGAAAAAAGCAGATGTTATGCTACGAGAGCGACAGAATTTCGTCTATGGAAATGAAGAAGAGGGAGTAGAAGGCTGTATTAAGAGAGGTATTTCTGAGCAGGTGGCAAACCATATCTTCGATGAAATGATTGACTTTGCAAAGTATGCCTTCAACAAATCCCATGCGGCAGCATATGCGGTGGTTGCCATTCAGACCGCCTACTTAAAATGCTATTATCCGGTGGAATTTATGGCGGCGCTTCTTACTTCCGTCCAGACAAATACAAGAAAAGTCATTGAGTATATCAATGTCTGCCGTCAGATGGGTATTGAGATTCTTCCGCCAAGTGTCAATGAGGGGGAAAGCGCATTTTCTGTGTCCAATGGAAAGATTCGTTATGGTATGAGTGCCATCAAGAGTCTTGGAAAACCTGTGATTGAGGCCATTGTAAAGGAGCGAGAGGCGAACGGCATTTACAACAGCTTGATGGATTTGGCCACCCGACTGACTTCCAAAGAGATGAACAAGAGAACCATGGAAAATCTGATCAAATCCGGTGCCTTAGACGAGTTTGGATATACAAGAAAGCAGCAGATGCAGGCATACAGTGCCATCTTGGATCAGGCAAACCGTCAGAAAAAGGAAGCCATGAGCGGTCAGATGTCCTTGTTGGATTTTCTGGATGAGGAGGAAAAGCAGGATTTTGAATTCCACTATCCAAACATTGGAGAGTATAAAAAGGAAGAACTTCTTGCCTTTGAAAAGGAAGTGCTGGGAGTTTATATCAGCGGTCATCCACTGGAGGATGATATGGATCTGATTACAAAGAACACCACAGCTAATTCTGCAGATTTCTTTTTGGATGAGGAAACCGGACACACCAAGGCGAAAGACGGTCTCACCTACTTAGTGGGCGGCATGATTTCTGATAAAACAGTAAAATTGACAAAAAATAATCAAAATATGGCATTTATTACGCTGGAAGACCTTTACGGAAATCTGGAAGTCATCGTATTTCCAAGACATTATGAAAAATATCGCTCCTTTTTGGAGGAGGACCGAAAGGTATTTGTCAGAGGGCGCGCTTCTGTATCAGAGGAGGAAGGAAAACTGATTTGCGAGGAGATGATTCCTTTTGATGAAGTGCCGAAGGAATTGTGGCTGCAATTCGAGTCTATCGCGGCTTTTCAGGGAGAATTTCCGCAGTTTGAAAAGCTGTTGATGGAAAGTCAGGGCAATTCTCCGGTTATCATTTATTGCAAACAGGAAAATGCAAGAAAGCGACTGGGGGATCGTCATACAGTTTCCGTAACGGAACCATTGGTGCAGGAATTGCAGAATAGAATTGGTGAAAAAAATGTCAAAGTTGTGCAAAAGAGTATTGAAAAAAGTCTGAAAAGATATTAGAATGAAACTGATTTATACTTAGGAGGTAGGCATATGGCAAAGAGCGCAGTAAAAACAATTGGAGTCTTGACTAGCGGCGGCGATTCTCCAGCCATGAATGCAGCAATTCGTGCGGTGGTGCGCACTGCTTTAGACAGCGGCGTAAAGGTAAAAGGAATTCGAAAGGGTTATAACGGTTTATTAAACGGTGAGATTATCGATATGGATAAATACAGTGTGTCAGACACTATCTCCCGAGGCGGTACCGTACTTTTTACAGCTCGCTGTGAGGAATTTAAAACACCGGAAGGACAGGAACGTGGAGCCCAGGCCTGCCGCGAAGCAGGGATTGACGGCTTAGTGGTAATTGGTGGAGATGGTTCTTTCCAAGGGGCAAAGAAATTGGCGGAACACGGCATCAACACAGTGGCGATTCCTGGAACCATTGACTTAGACATTGCTTGTACCGACTATACCGTTGGCTTTGATACGGCGGTCAATACAGCGATGCAGGCTATTGATAAGATTCGTGATACGTCCACATCCCATGAGCGAGTAAGTATCATCGAGGTTATGGGACGAAATGCAGGATACATAGCCATCTGGTGCGGCATTGCCACGGGTGCAGAGGATATTTTAATCCCAGAAAGTTACGATGGCAATCAGCCCAAATTGGAGCAGAAACTGATCGACAATATTTTAAAAAATCGTGCCAGAGGAAAATGTCACCATATCGTTATCAACGCAGAGGGAATCGGACATTCCTACGGTATGGCGAAGCGTATTGAGGCGGCTACCGGCATTGAGACGAGAGCTTCCATCTTAGGTTATATGCAGCGTGGAGGAAGTCCAACGGCCAAGGACCGTGTTTACGCATCCATGATGGGTGCCTACGCAGTGGACCTTTTGGTGAAAGGCAGAACAAATCGTGTTGTTGCCTACAAAAACGGACAGTTTGTGGATTACGATATTCAGGAAGCCCTGGCTATGACAAAAGATATTCCAGCAAGAGACATTGAAGTTGCCAAAATCCTGGGCAAATAATATAATGATAGTAAAGTGAGTCAGCCATGCGTATCGCATGGCTGAATTGTTATAAAATTCTGACAAAAATCCATGGAATGATTCGTGGAAGCAGTCAGCAGAAATGTAAGAAAGTGAGCAGAGAGCAGGATGATCACCAGTACAACTAACAAACAGGTAAAATTAATACAGAAATTGCAAAAAAGTGGGAAAGATCGGCGAAAGGAAGGGCTTTTTGTCATTGAGGGAATCCGTATGTTTAAAGAGATTCCAAAGGAAAGCTTGGACAAGATCTATGTGACTGAGCAATTTTATGAAAAAAATCGGGACTTATTTGCCCAGGTGGAGCCGACAGATTTTGTGACGGAAAGTGTTTTCGAGAAGATTTCAGAAACCCAGACACCCCAGGGGGTGCTTGCCACCGTAAAAATGATGGAGTACTCCTTTGAGAAGATGATTACTGCCAAAGAAAATCCGCTGTTTTTGGTGTTGGAGAATCTGCAGGATCCCGGCAATCTGGGAACTATTCTTCGAACGGCAGAGGGGGCAGGTGTGGACGGCATTATTATGAGTCGTGATACGGTGGATATCTATAACCCGAAGGTGGTTCGCTCTACCATGGGCGCGCTGTTTCGCATGCCATTTTGCTACGTGGAAGATATCTTAGAGGCAGTTTCTGCTATGAAAAAACAGGGGATTACCGTGTATGCAGCCCATTTAAAGGGAGACGGTTTCTACGAGAAGGATTATAAGAAAGCTACCGCTTTTCTGGTGGGAAATGAGGGAAATGGTCTGACCGAGGCTATTACTGCATTGGCAGAGGAAAAAATCCGTATTCCTATGATGGGAAAGGTGGAATCTTTAAATGCCGCCATTGCGGCAACCTTGATGGCATACGAGGCACTGCGTCAGAGATTATAAAAAGAAATGAGAGAAATCATAGCTTTTGAAGAGACAGATATTTTTCTGAAAACGTAAGAAAATAGCAAGAATTTTCTCGTTGTTTCCCTAAAAAAACTATAATATAATGAAAAAAAGAACTCGCAGTCGTATATTAGGGATTCCTAATATCCATCATAGAGATAGGAAGGAGTGAGTGTATGGAGGCATATTATTGGTTTGCATTGGCAGCAGTGCTGATGATCATTGAGATTGCCACCCTGGGTCTTACCACCATATGGTTTGCAGCAGGGGCATTAATCGCCGGATTTTTACATATTGCCGGATTTGGCATATGGGTGCAGATTACCGCTTTTGTTGTGGTGGCTATGTTGCTGTTATGTATCACAAGACCATTGGCTTCAAAGTACTTGAACAGCCAGACAAAGAGGACCAACGTGGATAGTCTGCTGGGAGAGATTTGTCTTACCACCGCTGCGATTGATAATCTAAAGGGCAGTGGACAGGTTGTGGTAAGAGGACAAGAGTGGACCGCTCGTTCCTTGGATGGCAGTGTGATACCGGAAGGAAGTAAAGTTCGAATCGTATCTATCTCAGGGGTCAAACTGATGGTAGAGTTAGCGGCGGACGAAACATACAAATAAGGAGGTACAGTATGGCATTCTTTATTATCTTTTTAATTATTGCGATTTTAGCGATCGTATTGGTTGCAACCAACATTCGAATTGTACCACAGACGGAGGCATTTGTTATTGAACGTCTGGGTGCGTATCAGCAGACTTGGGGTGTAGGTCTCCATGTGAAAGTTCCATTTGTGGACAGAGTGGCAAAACGTGTTCTTTTGAAAGAACAGGTAGTTGACTTTGCACCACAGCCTGTAATCACAAAGGATAACGTTACCATGCGAATTGATACCGTTGTGTTCTATCAGATTACAGATCCAAAGCTGTTTGCCTATGGTGTGGAAAATCCAATCATGGCCATTGAGAATCTGACAGCCACAACCCTTCGTAATATCATCGGTGATTTGGAGTTAGACGAGACATTAACTTCCAGAGAAATCATCAATACAAAGATGAGAGCAACATTGGATGTTGCCACAGATCCATGGGGAATCAAAGTAAACCGAGTTGAGTTAAAGAACATCATTCCACCAGCAGCGATTCAGGATGCCATGGAAAAACAGATGAAGGCAGAACGTGAAAGACGTGAGGCAATCCTTATTGCAGAGGGTGAGAAGAAATCCCGCATCCTTCGTGCAGAAGGTCAGAAGGAATCGCTTGTTTTGGAAGCAGAAGGTGAGAAAGAATCTGCGATTCTTCGTGCGGAAGCGAAGAAGGAGGCTACAATCCGAGAGGCAGAAGGTCAGGCACAGGCAATCTTAAAGATTCAGCAGGCAAATGCAGACGGTCTTCGCTTTATGAAGGAAGCCAAAGTGGACGATGCTGTTATTCAGCTGAAGAGTTTGGAAGCCTTCGGCAAAGCGGCTGACGGCAAAGCAACGAAGATCATTATCCCATCTGAGATTCAGGGAATTGCAGGCCTTGTAAAATCTATTTCAGAAGTGGCCGGCGAAGACAAGAAGGCGGAGTAAGATAAATGAATAAAGAGATACGATGGGCCCTGGTTTTACCATGGGCCCTGTTTTTAATAAAATTAGCCCTGTACTATGACATGATGGAACTGCCGGAGAACTGGAATTGGTTGATACTCATCACATTTGGTGGATATCTTTTGCTTTTTGAGGCAACTTTGTGGAAAAGGAAATCCATGGATATAATTTTTGTCATTTGCTACACGATGCTATGTCTGATTATGGCGGCAGACACCATTTACTATGATTATTTTGGACAGTTTATCTCCATCAATCAGCTTTGGCAGGTGGAGAGTCTTTTGGAAACTGGTACGAAGACCAATCTGGTAGGAGCCTTATCGATTCCTTGGGGACTTCTTTTTCTGGTGGATATCCCATTTATGTGCCATTGGCATAGGGAACGGGCAAAAGAACGGAAGAAACCATGGGTATCCCTTGTGGCATTGGTGGGGCTGTTCGTTTTTTCAGTTAATATCGGTGTAGTGGCAAAAAATGAGACCTTAAATGGGGATTACATGAGAATTGACCATCTGGAATTTATCGCCTGTCATACCAACGACATTATGACGAAGATGGAGGAACAAAAACAGAAGGAAAATATCGATCCAGAGGAAGTAAAGGCCATTATCCGAGAAAATGTACCGCAAGCCACAAAACAGGAACTTCGGGGGATTGCCAAGGGGAAAAATCTAATCTTAATTCAAGTGGAATCCCTAAATGGTTGGGTGATTGGAAAGGAAATCGATGGACAGGAGATTACACCTCACTTAAATCGGCTACTGCAAAATGACAGTCTGTATTTTTCCAATGTATTTTCTTCCAGCGGCAAGGGAAACACCTCGGATGCGGAATTTGCCACTTTAAATAGCCTTTATCCCACTACGGTGCGGGAATGTTACCGTATGTATGTCAATAATACATACAACGGAATTCCGTGGATTCTTCGAAGTCTTGGCTACGAAACCATGGCATTTCATGGCTACGACAAGGAGTTTTGGAACCGAAACATAGCCTACAAAAATCAGGGGATTCAGACCTTTTATAGTCAAGAGGAACTGGATATGACAGAAGTTTCAGGCTTTGGCCTTACGGATAAGGAGCTGTTTCGACAGGCGGTGGACATTTTAAAGGAGAAGAAGGAACCGTGGTTTTCCTTTATGATTACCCTCACTAATCATATTCCTTATGAATTGGAGAATAGTTTGGTATCCATGAAAGTACCAGCTCATTTGGAGGGAACCTTGACAGGAAATTATATAAAGGCAGTGCGCTATACAGATGAGGCCATCGGACTGCTGATGGATTATTTGAAGGAAGCGGGGCTTTATGAAAACACGATTATCGCCCTCTATGGAGATCATCAGGGACTCAACAAGGAGACTGAATCTGTGTCTAATGCCATGGAGCAGGTGTTAGGACGTACCTATGATTACGATGAGATGATGCGGGTTCCTTTCTTGATACATATTCCGGGGATGCAGGAAGCACGGGAGATTGACACCGTAGGCGGTCAGGTGGACATTATGCCAACTTTGGCTAATCTCATGGATTTTACGATAGAACAGGACTATGTATTTGGGAGTGATCTATTAAATATAGAAAGACAGGAGGGGTTTTATGCCCCGGTTACCTATATGCCAGTGGGCTCCTTTGCGGTTCAAAATATCATGTATGAACTGGGAAGAGATGGAACGGCGACAGGAGGAATTGCCATAGAACTTCACAGTGGAAGAAATTTAGACATCAGCGGGGTGGAATCCTATATTGATAGAGCGAGATTGCTGATTGACACATCCAAGAAAGTATTGGATGGAAATTTGATGAGTAACATTCACAACAAGGGGCAGGAATGAGAAATTTCTTGACGAAATAAACTGAATTTGTTACGGTAATAGATATTATTTTAGTTGATATGATAAGGTCCATATCGGAATGGAGGATACGATGAACAGTTTAAAAGGACGCAGTTTTCTTACATTAAAAGATTTTACTACAGAGGAGATTGAATACTTCTTAGATTTAGCAGCAAAATTAAAGGCAGATAAGAAAAATGGAATCACAGGAAATAGCTTAAAGGGCAAAAATGTGGCACTGATTTTTGAAAAACCATCCACAAGAACCAGAAGTGCGTTTACAGTGGGATGCTTAGATGAGGGTGGACATCCAGAATACCTTGGACGAGAGGACATTCAGCTTGGACACAAAGAAAGTATCGAAGATACGGCAAGAGTACTGGGAAGAATGTACGATGGTATTGAATTTAGAGGATTCAAGCAGGAAAATGTAGAAAAATTAGCAAAATACAGCGGCGTTCCTGTATGGAATGGTCTTACTGATGAGTATCATCCAACTCAGATTCTGGCAGACATGCTGACATTAAGAGAGCAGTTTGGAGAATTAAAGGGACTGAACTTCGTATATGCCGGAGACGGAAGAAACAACATGGCAAACTCCCTTATGATTGGCTGTGCAAAACTGGGAGTAAACTTTACAATCCTTGCACCAAAGGTACTTTGGCCAGCAGAGGAATTGATCGCACTCTGTGAAGGTTATGCCAAAGAGACTGGTTCTTCCATTCTGCTTTCCGATGACGTGAAGGATGTAAAGGGAGCAGATTGTATCTACACAGATGTATGGTGCTCCATGGGTGAAGAGGAAAAGGCTTCTGAGAGAATCCTTTTATTAAGACCATATCAGGTAAATAAAGAAATGCTGGATATGACAGGAAAGGATTCCACAATAGTGCTTCACTGTCTGCCTGCAGTAAAAGGAAATGAGATTACAGAGGAAGTCTTTGACCAGTTTGCAGATGTGATCTTTGATGAGGCAGAGAACAGAATGCATACCATCAAAGCTGTTATGGTAGCGACTCTTGGCAATCAGCAGTAAAATGATTGAAAAAGAAAAAAGACAGATTGGTTTCTGCCTGCGAAAATTAGAGCAGGTGGATTCCACCAATGACGAGATAAAACGTCTTGCCAGAGAACAGGCACGGCATGGAACCGCTGTGATGGCGAAACGACAGACAAAGGGGCGCGGCAGGAGAGGAAGAACTTGGGAGTCCTCCCAAGAGGATAATATATATCTTTCTGTGCTTCTTCGTCCTAAGCTGGAACCTCAGTATGCCTCCATGCTTACCTTGGTGGCGGCTCTTTCTGTGGCGGAGACCTTGGAAGCGGCGTTGGGAGAACCAATGCTGGCCACTCCTGCGGGGATTTCTTTGGATAAAAAGAATTCAAAAGAGCACTCTTTGCAATGTCAGATTAAATGGCCCAACGATATTGTACTGCAAGGAAAGAAAATCTGCGGCATTTTGACGGAGATGTCCATGGAATCTGGCGGCCACTATTTTGTGGTGGTTGGAATCGGCATTAACGTAAATACTGAGCAGTTTCCGGAGGAACTTCGTGATATGGCAACCTCTCTTCGAAAAGAGACGGGAAGATGTTGGGATGTTTCTTCCCTGGTAGAGAACTTGCTTGCTAAATTTGACCGACATTACCATGCCTTTGAGCAGGAGAAAAATCTTGGTTTTATGTTGCATGCCTACAATAAAAGGCTTGTCAATCGAGGTCGGGAAGTGAAAGTTCTTACAGAACAGGGCGAAAAAATTCGTTTTTCCCAGGGGATTGATGAGACAGGGGCACTTTTGGTGGAGGACAGAACAGGAAATCTGGAAAAAATCATATCCGGGGAAGTATCCGTTCGGGGACTTTATGGATATGTGTAGGTCACAGATGAATATTCTTTAGAAATTCTTCTGTGACAGAAGAAAATAAATGAAATTATAGAAGAAATAGAAATGAGGAACACAATGTTTGATGAAAAAATAATCCTTTGTGTGGCGAATTCCTACGAGGAAAAATACTATCTCAATGAGAATTTTCAGTCTCTTCCACAGCAGATTAAGGATGAGCTGAAGATTATGTGCGTATTATATACAGCAGATGTGGGAGGAATTCTTTCTCTGGAATATCAGGAAGATGGAAGTCTGGAATTCGTAGTTCGCACAGAAGAAGACGATTTTCTGTTTGATGAGATCGGCAGTGTCTTAAAGATCAAACAGTTAAGGGAAGAAAAGAAAGATTTGCTGGAATCTTTGGAAACTTATTATAAAATATTCTTTCTGCAGTAATTGCTATGAAGCAGAGGCAGGAAAAGGATGAGACGATGATAAAAAAAGACAAATTACTTGTTTTAGATGTGGGAAATACCAATATTACCTTCGGCGTATTTAAGGGCAGAAAACTGCTTCGAAACTTCCGACTGACTACTGGAGATTCCAAGACATCGGACGAATACGGCGTATTTATCTGTGAATTGCTGCGGCTCAAGGGCTTTAGTGCCGAAGAGATAGAGGCGGTGATCATTGCATCGGTAAACCCAAATGTAATGTATTCCCTCACCAACTCTTTTCGTAAATATCTGCATATTAAACCCATCATTGTAGGTCCGGGTATCCGTACCGGCATTCGCATTGCCACCATCAATCCAAAGGAATTGGGGGCGGACCGTATCGTAGATGCGGTGGCAAGTTACGAACTTTATGGCGGTCCGGTGATTGCCATCGACTATGGAACGGCCACAACTTATGATCTTATTACAGAAGATGGGGTATTTATGGGAGGTGTAATCTCGCCGGGAATCCGAACGGCCGCCAATGCTTTGTGGCAGGGGGCAGCAAAGTTGCCGGAGATTGAGATTCGTAAGCCGGGAAAGGTGATTGGTCGGGAGACCATTACCAGTATGCAGTCCGGTGTGGTATATGGTTATATTGGACAGACGGAATATATTATCCGCAAGATAAAGGAAGAAAGTGGTCTTTCCGGCATCAAAGTGGTAGCTACAGGGGGACTTGGCAAGATTATTGCTGACGAGACTCCGCTGATCGATTATTATGATTCCATGCTGACTTTAAAGGGACTGCAGATTTTATATGAGAAACAGCAGGAAAAATAAAACTAAGTAGAAAGGAAAAAATATGGCACTTCGTATAGGAAATGTGACCATGGAAAATCCTCTTGTACTGGGACCGATGGCAGGCGTTACCGACCTGCCATTTCGTTTGCTCTGCAAGGAGATGGGATGTGGTTTGTTATATACAGAGATGGTGAGTGCAAAAGCACTGTACTATAAGAATAAAAATACTTTGCCCCTGTTGGAGACGGATCCAAAGGAACAGCCGTTGGCGGTACAGCTTTTTGGCTCCGAGCCGGAGTTGATGGCAGAGATGGCAAAAACTTTGGAGGACAAGGGCTATCAGTTTATTGATATCAATATGGGATGTCCGGTACCAAAGATTGTAAATAATCATGAGGGTTCTGCCCTGATGAAGGAACCTTTGCTGGTTGGAAAAATCATCGAGACCATGGCAAAGGCGGTAAAGCTTCCGGTGACAGTGAAGTTTCGAAAGGGCTTTACGGAGGATACAGCCAATGCGGTGGAAATTGCAAGAATCGCTCAGGAAAGTGGTGCAGCGGCGGTGGCAGTTCACGGTCGCACGAGGGAGCAGTTCTACTCTGGACAGGCAGATTGGGATATTATCCGTCAGGTAAAGGAGGCGGTATCCATTCCGGTTATTGGAAACGGGGATGTGACAGATGTGGATTCCTACTTAAAGATGAAAGAAGTGACCGGCTGCGATGGGGTGATGATCGGTCGCGCTGCCAAGGGGAACCCGTGGGTATTTCAGCAGATTGCAGCTTACATTAACAAGGGAGAGCGAATCGAAAAGCCAGCTCTTCCAGAGGTGGTTGCTATGATGCTTCGACATGCCCGTATGATGGTGGATTTTAAGGGAGAATACACCGGAATCCGAGAAATGCGAAAACATCTTGCCTGGTATACCCAGGGCTATCCTGGTTCCTCTAAGCTGCGTGGAAAAGTCAGCGAAGTGGAAACCTATGGGGATATTGAACAGTTGTTGGAACAGTACTTACAGCAATATGCATAAGTTTAATGTTTTAAAGCGAGGAAATTATATAAAATATCTAATAATTTTGAATTAAAATCAAAGAAAATCCTATTTTTTTGACAAAGTTGCTTTGCTATAATGAAAGCATGAAGCACGGAGTGCACAAAAAAGGAGGATATTTATCATGAAAAAATTCACAGCGATTCTTCTTTGCCTCGTGATGGCTATGTCCATGTTAGCAGGATGTGGTAGCACAGACAAAAAAGAAGACACAACAACAGCAGCAGCAGACGCAGCAAAAGACGCAGCAGATGCAGCAGGTGTATCTGTAAAAGATGCTAAAGTTGGTATCTCTATTTACCAGTTCGCAGACAACTTCATGACATTATACCGTGAAGAATTAGTTCGTTACATGGTAGAAGATCTTGGATTTACAGAATCCAACATCACAGTTATGGATGGTAAGAACGACCAGGCAGAACAGACAAACCAGATTCAGAACTTTATCACAAACAAAGTTGATATCATGATTCTGAACCTTGTTCAGTCTTCTTCCGCTCCTCAGGTTACAGATATGTGTAACGAAGCTGGTATCCCTGTAGTTTACATCAACCGTCAGCCAGATGAAGCAGAATCTGACAGATGGGTAGCTGATGGAATCAAAGCTACATACGTTGGTGCAGACGCTAGACAGTCTGGTACATACCAGGGCGAATTAATCCTTGACACAGTTAACAAAGGTGACATCAACGGCGATGGCAAAGTTAGCTACATCATGGTACAGGGTGACCCTGAAAACGTAGATGCTCAGTACAGAACAGAATTCTCCATCAAAGCGTTAACAGATGCAAACATCGAAACTGAAGAACTCTTACTTCAGAGAGGTGACTGGGATCAGGCAAAAGGACAGCAGATCACACAGGATGCATTAACACAGTTCGGCGACAAAGTAGAAGTTGTTTTCTGTAACAACGACGCTATGGCACTTGGTGCATTACAGGCTATCCAGTCTGCAGGCAGAAAAGTAAACGAAGACATCTATTTAGTAGGTGTTGATGCGTTAACAGATGCAGTTCAGTTCACAATCGATGGAACATTTACAGGTACTGTATTTAACGATCACTTCAGCCAGGCTCAGACAGCAGCAGATATGGCAGTAAAATACTTAAACGGCGAAACAGTAGAACCAATCAACATGGTAGACTACGTTAAAGTAACAAATGCAAACGCTGCAGAACTTCTTGAAAAAATCAAATAATTAAGATTCATTTGAAGAATTAGAAGAAAAGAAATATGACTCGGGTGTGTCTTCTCATAGACACACCCGATTTTACGGCTTATAAGAAAAAGCTTTGTTTGAAAGAGGAAAGGAGCGAGAGGATGGCAGAATACAGATTAGAGATGCACGGAATTAGTAAGAGCTTTCCTGGTGTTAAAGCCTTAGACGGCGTTAATTTAAATATTCGTCCAGGAACTGTTCATGCTCTCATGGGAGAAAACGGCGCAGGTAAATCAACTCTTATGAAATGCCTTTTCGGTATTTATAAGATGGATGAGGGTGAAGTATTTGTAGATGGAGAGAAGATGGACATCTCCAACCCGGACGAGGCATTAAAACATGGTCTGGCCATGGTGCATCAGGAATTACAGCCAGTACCGGCAAGAACAATTGCAGAAAATATGTATCTTGGAAGATACCCAACCAAGCAGGTAGGTCCATTAAAAATGATTGACCACAAAAAGATGAACGAAGAAGCGGCAAAATGGTTGGAAACAGTAAAATTGTCTTTTGATCCAAAGACAAAATTGGGGGAATTATCCATTTCCCAGATGCAGTTGGTAGAAATCGCGAAGGCGGTATCCCAGAATGCAAACTTAATTATTTTGGATGAACCAACATCATCCCTGACAGAGACAGAAGTAGAGGCCCTTTTTGACATCGTAAGAGAGTTTAAAGAAAAAGGAGTTTCTTTCGTATATATTTCTCACAAAATGGCTGAGATTCGCCAGATTTCCGATGACATCACCATCATGCGAGATGGCTGCTATGTAGGAAGCTGGAAGATGGAAGACATCAGCGACGGTGAGATCGTAAAACAGATGGTAGGTCGTGAACTGACCAACGTATATCCACCGCTGGACAATACTCCAGGGGATGTTCTTATGGAAGTGAAGGGATATACCAGCATTAATGACAAATCCTTTAAGGATTGTTCTTTCACTTTAAGAAGGGGTGAAATCCTTGGATTTGGTGGCTTGGTAGGTGCCCAGAGAACAGAGCTTATGGAAGCGATTTTTGGTATGCGTCATACAACAGCAGGTGAGATTTTCTTAAATGGGGAAAAAGTGACCATCAAACATCCTTCTGACGCCATTAAGAGTGGAATCGGTATGATTACAGAGGACAGACGAGGAAATGGTATCCTGGGATGTCTCTCTATCGCAGATAACGTATCCATTGCTTCTTTGAATAATTATCTGGAAGCGGGCATTAAGTTAGACAAAAAGAAGATTGAAGAGCTGGTACAGGACAATGTAAGCAAGCTCTCCATCAAAACTCCTAGCAGTAAGACAGCAATTCAGAGTCTTTCCGGTGGTAACCAGCAGAAGGTTATCATTTCCCGTTGGCTTGCCAATAACCCGGATGTGCTGATCATGGATGAGCCAACCCGCGGTATCGACGTTGGAGCGAAGTACGAGATTTATCAGATTATGATCGACTTGGCAAAACAGGGCAAAGGAATCATTATGATCTCCTCCGAAATGCCGGAACTCCTTGGAGTATCCAACCGAGTGATGGTTATGTGTAACGGTAAGATCACCGGTGAAGTATCCGGTGCGGAAGCGACACAGGAAAATGTTATGAAATATGCAACACAGTTTTAAATAGGAGGAAAGCACAATGAGTAAAAAATTTAATGCAAAAGACTTTGTACTCAACAATGGAATTATCTTACTTCTGGCTGTATTGGTTATCTATGTTAGTCTTACAGTACCAACCTTCAGAAGTTTCAGCAACTTAAGCAACTTAGCAATTAACATGGCACCTCGTGTAATCGTAGCTCTCGGTGTAAGTGGATGTCTGATTACAAAAGGTACTGACCTTTCTGCAGGTCGTATGGTAGGTCTTGCAGGCTGTCTGGCAAGTATTATGTTACAGAAACCAGATGCAGCAGGAAAGATTTGGCCAAACTTCCCACAGCTTAACATCGTAGTGGTTCTTTTAATCGTCATCGCTATCTGTATGTGCTTTGGTTTATTAAATGGTATCATTATCTCCTACTTAAGCGTACCACCATTTATCGGTACATTAGGTACTCAGATGATCATATACGGTGTGTGTCTTGTAATCACTGGTGCGGTTCCGATCGGTGGATTCCGTGCAGACTTCATCACAGCAGCACAGGGCAAAATTGGCGGAAAGATTCCATATCTGTTCATATATCTGGTAATTGCAGCGGCAATTATGTGGTTCGTATATAACTATACACGCCATGGTAAATATATGTACGCCATCGGTGGAAACGAAGCAGCAGCAGAAGTATCCGGTGTAAATGTAAAGAAAACAAAAATCACAATCTATATGACAGCAGCTGTTATGTATGCTATCGCAGGTTTCTTATTCGCTGGTAAATCTGGTGGAGCATCTGTAAACTTAGGTAATGGTTACGAGCTGGAAGCAATCGCAGCATGTACCATTGGTGGTGTATCTGTAAACGGTGGTATCGGTAAAGTATCCGGTATTATCATCGGTGTAGCGGTATTCGAATTACTGAAATCCTCCTTACAGTTCTTGGGAGTAGACACAAACTACCAGTACATCGCACAGGGTATCGTAATCGTAACAGCGATTGCCCTTGATATCCGTAAATATATCCAGAAAAAATAAGAAACAGCATAGATTTTTGCTGTGCCAGGGAGAATCCGTAGGATTCTCCCTTTTTTTCTATAAAGTACATTTTTTGTTGCCGCACTAGTTTACGAGGCTGCGTGAAATAAGGTATAATTTAAAACAAGAATAACAAAGGAGCTTCAAAGCAATGGAAGAAAAGAAAGAAGAACTGCAAAAGGATATGGGAGAAGAGCTTACCATGTCAGAGCGAGAAGAATTGGAAATGCTTCGCAAAGAGCGAGATGAGAGAAATATCAAGGAAAAGGCATATGATAAGATGTACGACAACTTGCATTTATCTGTGAAAACGCTGGATATTTTTATTGGATGTATGATTGTACTGTTTTTGTTTGTGGTATTAAAGGGTATGGGACTGTTTTAGGATGTGATGAGACAGGAAACAAAAGAAAACCTTAGAAGAAAGGACAGTTATATGGGACTATACACAGTGTTGCTGGTGGACGATGAACCGGAAATCCGTGAGGGCATTATTCAGAAGATTGACTGGAAGGCATACGGATTTGAAATTATCGGAAGTGCAGAAAATGGAAGAGATGCTCTGGAAATTGCGGAGCAGAAAATGCCGGATGTAGTAATGACGGATGTAATGATGCCCTTTATGGATGGATTGGAGTTGGGGGAGGAGCTGATGCGAAAGATGCCTTCCACAAAGCTGATTCTTTTTTCCGGAGCAGATGATTTTGAGTATGTGCAAAAGGCGCTGAAGATCAATGCGGTGGAGTATGTGTTAAAGCCCATTGATGCGGTGGAATTTTCAGAGACTTTGAAAAAATTAAAGACTCTTTTGGATAAGGAATACGAAGAAAAGAGAAATTTGGAGAATCTGAGACAGCATTATATCGACACCATTCCTGTTTTTCGGGAACAGTTTTTAATGGGACTTTTGGACGGACGCATTGATTCTGAGCAGTTGGTGAAAAAAAGCGGCATGGCACAGATTGACTTGGATGCCTGGGGTTATACCGTCGGTCTTTTGTGGATTGAGCCAAATCAAGAGGAAAGAATTGCACATCTTTTTAAGAACCACGATGAGGCCCTTCTTCCCACTACCTTAAAACAGATGGCAGATAGTATTTTGGAGCCCTATGGCAATAGCGTAAGCTGTTATTATGGGGATATGGTGGGTTTGGTGGCAAACCTATATGAAAAAAATGATATCTATCGCTTTATGGAGGGGATGGATCAGGTGTGCAAAAGTATGGAAAGGGTCTATGGTCTTACGGTAACAGGTGGGGTAGGAAAGGTTTACAACAGTCCTATGGAGCTTCGCTATGCCAAAAAGGATGCCCAGACGGCACTTTCTTACCGTATCTCTCTGGGCGGTGGACAGGCCATCTATCTGGGAGACGTGGAGCCGGAAAAAAATGCCTTTTTGCAGTTTCATGGTCCGGACGAGACGGAACTAATCGCAGCCATTAAACTGGGCAAGGAAGAGGAAATTCAAGGACAGATTGATTACATTTTCAAGCGGTTGAAGGATACGCCGCTTAGTATGGAGCAGTTGAAGGTTTATGTCATAGAGGTAAAGGTAAGTTTTATCAAATTGCTGCAGTATTATGACATGAAACCGGAGCTTTTATTTGGCTCTGAGGAGACCTTCCAGATGCCGGATGAATTTATCACGTTGGAGGATGTGCGAAGCTTTATGCTCTCGAAGAGTTTGGAGATGAGTCAGCTGATTAAGGAAAGTCGAAGCACCAGTCAGTCTGCCATCACCACAAAGGCGAAAGAATATGTGCTGGAAAATTATGGAGATGACAAGCTTTCTGTGGATTATATGAGTCAGATTCTTCATGTGAGTCCCAGCTATTTTTCTAGCCTTTTTAAGAAGGAGATGGGGGTTTCCTTTATCACTTATCTAACCAATGTTCGTATGGATAAGGCGGTGGAACTTTTGGATACCACCGATGACAAGAGTTATATTATTGCGGAAAAAGTGGGATATGCGGAGGCAAACTACTTTAGTTACGTATTCAAGAAACATTTTGGTATTTCTCCGCAGCGCTATCGTAAACGAGGATAAAATCGAGAGAGAACGAAGAAGATGAAAGAAAAAATTACAGGATACAGAGGGCGGTTGGCGAAATATTTCGACACTCAAAATCTCCAAACTACCATTTTGCTGCCTTTTACGGTGGCGGGGCTTTGCGTCATTTTAGTTATGGCGGCGGCGCTCTATCTTCGCTTCGGCATTACCGCGGAAGATATGGTGGAGGAGAAAAATATTCAGATTTTGGAACAGACCAATCAATCCCTGAACAATTATTTAAAACAGATGATGAAGGTCTCTGATACGGTATATTATGAAATCCTAAAGCAAAACGATACGGAGCAGGAGGATATCAATAGACAACTTGACCTTCTTTACAACGCCAATCAGGATAAGATTGTCAGTATTGCTCTCTTTGATTGGAAGGGGAAGGTAGTGGATGCGGTTCCGGTATCCACCGTAAAAAAGAACATTCGTCCTCAGAGCGAGGAATGGTTTGGCAATGCGGCGGATAAAATCGAGGAACTTCATTTTTCCACTGCCCATGTGCAAAATATCTTTGATACCTCTGACACAGGCTATCAGTGGGTTGTTTCCCTGTCGCGTTATGTGGAGTTTATCCGAAACGGAAAGGTAGAGGAGGGCATTTTGCTGGTAGATATGAACTTTAGCGGAATAGAGCAGGTGCTAAAGAACGTAAATGTGGGAAAATCCGGCTATCTCTATCTGATGGATCAAGATGGGGAGATTATTTATCATCCAAAACAGAGTCTTCTCTACACGGGAATTGGCTCTGAGGATAATATAAAAATGAAGGACTGCGAGGATGGCACTTATACCACAGCATTTCAGAAGGAAAAGCGGATGACCACGGTAAAAACTGTAGGATATACTGGATGGAAGCTGGTTTCTGTGATTCCTATGAAGGACGTTATTTCTCAGTACAGCGGCATGCAGACTTATATTTTTATCATTGCCATCTGTCTTGCGTTTATTTTCGTGGAACTGAGTAACTATATTACGAAGAAAATCACAGATCCTATTTATCGCTTGGAACGGTCTGTTGGAAAATTGGAGGCGGGGGATTGGTCCGCCAAGATTGAAGTCAGTGGTTCCGCGGAAATCCGTCATCTTGCCAAATCCATTCGGTCTATGGTAGATCAGCTGCGGCAGTTGATGGATGACGTGGTGACAGAACAGGAATTAAAGCGAAAAAGTGAGCTGGAAGCCTTGCAAACACAGATTAATCCACATTTCCTGTACAACACCTTGGATTCTGTAGTTTGGATGATTGAAAATGAGAAATATGAAGGTGCAGTCACTATGGTAACTTCCTTGGCGCGACTGTTTCGTATTAGTATTAGTAAGGGAAAGAGTATTATCTCTGTGAAGGAAGAATTGGACCATGGAACTTATTATATGGCAATCCAGAATGTTAGATACAAAAATAAATTTACTTATCGCATTGAGGCGGAGGAAGACATCAAGACCAAAGCTACCGTAAAACTTATTTTGCAGCCAATGATTGAAAATGCCATTATTCACGGCATGGCATACATGGATGAGGACGATGGAGGCGAGATTGTAATCCGTGCCTATGAGAAGGAAAATCAGCTCATTATGGAAGTAGAAGATAACGGTTGCGGCATGACAGAGGAACAGGTTGAAGAGATTCAGAGTGGCAAGAACAGAGAAAAAAGCCCAGGCTCCGGCATTGGCATGAGAAATGTCCATGAGCGCATTCAAATCTATTTTGGAAAGGAATATGGAGTACAGATCTTTAGTGAACCGGACGAGGGAACTTTAATTCGCATCAATATGCCTTTGCTTGCTATAGAAGATATTCGGGAAAAAGGAGGACTGTCATGAAAATAAATAAAAGAGTGCAGCTTTCCTTGCTTTTGCTGCTTTTGCTTTACTGTCTTTGGAACATTATTACGGATCTTCCGGATCGGACAGAAAAGACCTGCAACATTTCCCTTATCATTCGCGGAAAAATGGACGATAGCTGGAGCAACCTAAAAAAGGGGGCAGAGAATGCAGCGGAGGATTTGAATGTGAATCTGCGATTTGTGGCGGCCATTGAGGGAAACACAGCGGAGGAACAGAGTGAATTACTGGAACAGGAAATGGAGGGCACCGACGCCATTATTATGTCACCGGTCAATCGAACCCTTTTAAGAGATCAAATTTTGGATATTGCCAAGCGAAGAAAGCCGATTATTTTAATAGAATCTGGCATTTCCGGGAAAAATTCGCTTCCAATCATTCAAAGTGATAATATAGCCATGGGAAAATCTTTGGCACAGAGTGTTATCAACCATGGGGTACATAAGAAAAAAATACTTATTTTCAGTGGAAATGGCATGTACAGCAGTGTGATCGACCGACAAAAAGGGTTTTTGGAGGCCATGGAAGAGACGGAAAATAGCTGTACCGTTGTCAGCGCCGGCAATTTCGAACCGGAGGGAATGTATCATATGTTTCGAGAATGTGAGCCAGATGTGGCGGTGGCATTAGACACCAAACTTTTGGAAAATCTCGTGAAGGCCAACAAAATCTATCAGGAACAGTGTCCGGAGGAGGATGTGAAGATTTATGGAGCCGGATGCAGCAGTACCGTACTGCGAGATTTGGAAAATCAAGATATTGTAGCCATCACAGCAGAGGACGATTTTTCTATTGGCTATTTGAGTGTGCAGGAGGCGGTGAATGCAATTCAGGGAAAGGAAAACCATAGTAACAGCAACATTCGCTATATTTTGACCCAGTCTCTACAGATGTACAGTGATACCAATCAGCGCTTGCTGTTTCCTTTTGTAAAATAGGAGGATTTCGCAGATGAAGAAAAAAAGTATAGTTTCTGTGCTGCTGTGTCTCTTTCTGGTAAGTTCATTGCTGGGATGTGAGGGCAGCACTAATGCCAATCAAGAAATAACGGAAATCCGTGTGGGCGTACTTCTTTATAATCAAGACGATCTGTTCATCAGTAAGATGACGGAAGAATTGGATAAAGGATTTCGCGAGAAGGAAAAGGAGGGAGATTTTAAAATCACCTTCAATTTCAGCGATGCCAACGGAAATCAGACCATGCAAAACGATCAGATTGATAAATATATTTCCCAGGGATACGATGTACTTTGCGTTAATCTGGTGGATCGCACCGATGCAGCCATTATTGTAGACAAGGGAAAAAAGGCAGATGTTCCCATTGTATTTTTCAATAGAGAACCAGTATCTGCGGATATGGAACGCTGGGAAAAGACATATTATGTGGGCATCGATGCCGAAGAAGGGGGCAAACTCCAGGGAGAGATTTTTCTGGAAAGCCTCAAAAAATATCCAGAGTATGATAAAAACGAAGATGGTGTAATACAGTATGTGATGCTAGAAGGAGAACCGGGGCATCAGGATACCACCATTCGCACCGAGTCCTGTATCAAGACTATTCAGGAAGCGGGGATTGAACTGGAACGTCTGGGGACAGAAAGTGCCAATTGGCGGCGGAATCAGGCAAAGGAGATTATGGAGGATTGGCTTGACCAGTTTGGAGAGCGGATAGAAGTGGTATTTAGCAACAACGATGAGATGGCCTTGGGAGTACTCGATGTGCTGGAACATCAGCCTATTTCCTTGTGGTGGATTCCTGTGATTGGCCTGGACGGCGTGGAGGAAGCAGTAGAAGAGGTGCGAGAAGGAGGCATGCTGGGAACCGTTTTAAATGACGCAAAAGGGCAGGCAAAGGGAGTCATCGACTTGGCTGTTGCTCTGGGAATGGGACAGGAGCCAACGGACATAGAATATCTGCAAAAAGACAGAAGTGTTCGAGTACCTCAAAAGATTGTAAAATAGACCGCCAAAATCGTCAAAAAACCTTATAAATGGGGCATTGACAAGGGTTCGCGGCTCATGTATAATATTTAATTGTTTATAGTACACCGGATTTTATTTTCACCGATAAAATCCGGTTGTTTTACTGCATGGGCGAAAAATTCGAACATGTGTGCGAATAATATTAGTAATTATCGGACGATGGGTCCGGGAAGGAAGTTATCAAAATGGCTGAAGTAAAGAAAAATATTTTAACTTATGAAGGTTTAAAAGCACTGGAAGATGAGTTACAGGATTTAAAAGTAGTAAAGAGAAAAGAAGTAGCCCAGAAAATCAAAGAAGCCAGAGAACAGGGCGACTTATCTGAAAATGCAGAGTATGATGCAGCAAAAGATGAACAGAGAGACATCGAAGCAAGAATTGAAGAATTAGAGAAAATTTTAAGAAATGCAGAAGTATTTGATGACAGCGATGTAGAACACGGTAAAGTAAGCATCGGATGTACTATTCGTTTATATGATGAAGAGTTTGAAGAGGAACTCACATACAAACTGGTAGGTTCCACAGAAGCAAACATCCTTGAGAATAAAATTTCCAACGAATCCCCAATCGGCAAAGCGTTGATCGGCAAGAAAGCAGGGGATGTAGTAGAAGTAGAAGGTATGGAAGGAACTTGTGAATTCAAGATCTTAGAAGTTTACAGAGACTAATTACGAAGAAGGAGAGAAGAACATGGCAGAAGCAAAGAAGAATCAGGCACCTGAACAGGATCTGAACCAGCTTCTTAAAGTAAGAAGAGAAAAACTTGCCACACTGCAGGCAGAGGGCAATGATCCATTTGTGCACACAAAATTTGACGTAACCCATCACAGTATGGATATTAAAGATAACTTTGAAACATTAGAAGGTCAGAACGTAGTAGTAGCGGGACGTATGATGCAGAAACGTGTTATGGGTAAAGCATCCTTCTGTAACATCCAGGACTTAAAGGGTAACATTCAGTCCTACGTTGCAAGAGACGAAATCGGTGTAGAAAACTACCAGGCATTCAAAAAACTTGACATCGGTGACATTATCGGTATCACAGGTCACGTATTTAAGACAAAGACAGGCGAGATTTCCATTCATGCAACAAGCATTACTCTCTTATCTAAGAGTCTTCAGATTCTCCCAGAGAAATTCCACGGCTTAACAGACAGAGAAGTTCGTTATCGTCAGCGTTACATCGACTTGATCATGAACAAAGATTCCAAAGAGACATTTATCAAACGTTCTAAGATCATCAAGACAATCCGTAACTACTTAGATGCACAGGGCTTTATGGAAGTAGAGACACCAATGCTGGTATCCAATGCCGGTGGTGCAGCTGCAAGACCATTTGAAACTCATTTCAACGCAATCGACGAAGATTTAAAAC
>CAYLUV010000001.1:77728-79190 GCA_964386955.1 uncultured Lachnospiraceae bacterium | reverse complement strand
TTTATATTTGATATTTTAATAGATTTAATGGCCGGTTTGGAAGCACTTCCTGTTGTAAAGGTAATGGTCTTGGATGGCTTACTTGTCAGTTCTGGTCCTTTTGAACTGGCAGGTACATACTGTACCAAGCGCATCTTATACTGTGTACTTGGTTTCTTGGCATAAGTAAAGGTTCTTTCTACTGTTCCAAAGTCGCCGCCATCTATGTGTGCTGTAACCGTATGATAGCCGGCTGAAAGCAATGCATCCAGATGCTGCACTGTTACACTCGCTGCCTTGCCACCATTGTTCTCATATTCTGTTCCAAGGGTTACACGGGAAATATAAGCTCTGGAATCTGCACCGGAAAGTGTTGCTTTTACACTTACTGTTCCGTTCTTTAAAGATTGATTAAATGTCACTTTACCCCAATTAAAATCTTTTTTCACAAAATCAATGGTATATGCTTTTCCAAAATAAATTTGATTTATTCCAGCTGTCATCACCGTAACATAATAAGTTCCCGGCTCTAATTTACACGAAATATTTCCTCCTGCATAAACACGAGCCTTCTGATACCCACCGGAACTAAACAGTTCTAACGTTCCTGTATCTCCAGTAAAGCTACCTGTAATCTCTGCTGCATTCTGTAAGGAAAATTTAAAATACTGCTTATACAGACCTTCACCATACAGTGGACCTTCCACTTTCTGTCCAAATGCTAAATTAACTGGCTTGTTTTCATCGCCACTTACATTGTAATTTTTTTCTACAACAGAATTCAATTTAACACGAACTTTAAAGACCTTCTGTGTGCTTCCAGTCAATGGCTTCACTTCAATGTCTATGCTGACCTTCTCACCCTTTTTCAGGATTACAGAGGCATTCGTATCACCATTCTTGATTACTTCAGGTCCACCATCGTACCGCGGAGAAATATATGGTGTTCTATAGGATGTACCTTCTGTTGTCACTTCACTTTCAATATCGAGAGTGACCTTTGCCGTTCCTTCTCCAGAGTTTGTTATAGTAACTGTTCCTGAATTCTCACTTGAAATATCCACTAGAGTCCTTGTAACTTCTCCGCTCTCTGACACTGCCACTGATGCATTGCTGGATGGCATGATACCAGGAAGCGGTCTAGTGATGGCTGCATTTGCCTTGGAGGAAAATCCTCCCAACACCATAGTTAAAGTAAACAGTACGCCTAGTACTACTTTTCCCCAAAGTTGATTTTTATTTTTCATAAAATCGCTCCTTTCCCGGGGTCTTTTACCCCTTTTTTATTGGATTTTACCGCTATTTGGCAAAAAAAGCCCCACCCCTCCGGGTGAAAAGGGTGGGAAAAGAGAGATTTTCTTTTTATTGTATCCATAGAACATATATTTCCATACAACAAAAAAAGCCTTGATTACTCAAGACTTTGAATGATGCGGGAGATGGGACTTGAACCCACACGAAAATCCATTCACATGATCCTTAG
>CAYLUV010000001.1:11081-77628 GCA_964386955.1 uncultured Lachnospiraceae bacterium | reverse complement strand
AATCCATTCACATGATCCTTAGTCATGCCTGTCTGCCAATTCCAGCACTCCCGCTTATTCAGTTTGCATTTGACTCACCGAACAACAAAACCTAAGTTTTGTTGATGCGGGAGATGGGACTTGAACCCACACGAAAATCCATTCACATGATCCTTAGTCATGCCTGTCTGCCAATTCCAGCACTCCCGCTCATTCAGTTTGTTTTGTGTCTTACCGAACAACAAAATTTATTATATAGGAAAGGGGCTGATTCGTCAACCCCTTTTTTCAAATTTTTTATTTTTTTTAAATTGTAGCTATTTTTTTGACTTTTCCTTCTATTTAATTACTGTTCCAGTACAACCTGAGTGTCATATCCCACCCTTCTTTATTACTGTTCCAGCACAACCAAAGTGTCATATCCTGCCTTTCGAAGCTCCCCAGCAAAGCTTTCCGCTTCCTGCTGGGTATCGAAATCCCCTAACTGCACCGCATAGAGATTACGCCATGGCACCACAATGCCGTCATAGCCTTTTTGTACTGCATCCATCAAATTATATTCTGCTCTGGCATAGGTGCTATAAAGTCCTATCTGCACTCGATAGGTTCTTGTTGGTACCTCCTTTGGTTCTCCTAGAGTCTCTTCAATGCCATCCGCAATCCCCTGCACAATCTGAGCAAAATTTTGGTCAAAGGTCTCGTTATCCCGATCTGTATTAATAAATCCTGCCTCCACCAAGATAGCTGGCATCTGCGTTCTTCTCAGCACCGCAAGATTTTTTCGCTCTGTCACCCCAAGATCTGCGAGGCCCGCCTCAGAAAGCTCCCGATTGATGTTTCTGGCAAGCTCCGCCACAATCCCCTCATCCTCATACACTAGCGTCTCCGCCCCGGAATAGGTATTGGGATTCGGACTGGAATTTCTATGAAAGGAAATAAAATAATCCCCACCCGATGCATTGGCGATGCGAGCCTTCTGTCCCGGCGAATCGTACACATCCTCCGTTCTGGTGTAAATTACATCATACCCCCGATCCTTCAGCTCCTCCCCCACCGCAAGGGTGAGAGTAAGGGTATCATCCTTTTCTCTTCTGCCGCCATATTGGGCGCCGTTATCAAAGCCACCATGGCCGGCATCTAAGATAATCGATGGCATAATATGCCCTCCCTGTATTCTGTTCTATGTTTTTATTGTATGAGAAAATAATAAAAAAGCGACTATTTTAAATAAAAAACCCGCATCCTCTCATTACGGAGTTTGCGGGAGTTTTTAGCATAAATTAAGTACTAATATTAGCCACATCCATAAGTATATTTCTTCAAATGATCTATATTATATACACACAATAAACCATCCATATAATCTATAAAATTCAGTTCCTTTAATTTCTTTATACTTCTAGCCACTGTGACTCTATTGGCGCCAAGAATTTGCGCCATTGTTTTTTGTTTCAGCTTTTTAGTAATAATTACCTTTTCATCACTTTGCACGCCGTATTCTTCAGCAAGATTGATAATCATATCACCTACTCTCCAAGCAACGTCATGATTATTCTCACTGCGTATTTGTTCCATAAAAGTGAACATTTTATCTGATATGGATTTCATAAGAACCATTGCAAACTTTGGTTCTGTCTCTATAGCCGTCATTAACGTACGTTTATTGATACACAGCAACTCCGTTTTACACATTGTCCTGTATGCCATTGTAACTGGTTTATCGAATAAAAGGTTCGATTCAAGAAACAACGAATTCATCTCATAAATACCATAAATTCTCTGTTTTCCGCCTTCGCAGTTTTCATAGGCAATCACATTTCCTTTTTTCACTATATAACAATAATCCGTATACTGACCAGTTTTTACTAACAGTTGATTTTTAGGATACGAAATGACCGTCCCCAATTTTTCCAACTCATCCACACCACTATAGCTATAAGAAGGAAAGAAACTACCTTTATTTTCATTTGAATTAGAGATTTTATTATAATCTGTTTCTGTGGCTTTATATTTTTGCATATAGGAATCAATCATTGACACGGTACCTTCCTCCCTTCCTACTACCATCTGTTATTATAGTATAAAAATCTTTCGTCCTCCTGCAATTTCATAATTGCCGTTTAATAGCGGAAATTTCCGTTTTGAACCCTTTCAAAACTTTTTGATAATATGTACTTAGAAAAAATACTCAAAATATAAGTAGGAGGCCGTCTATGACTCATGTAGAAAATTACTTGCTTGGCATTGATTTAGGTACAACAAATATCAAAGCAATTATCTTAGATGAAAATGGAACTGTTATCGCTTCTGATTCCAGACAAAATGCTCTTATTTTTCCTGGCCCCAATATGGTAGAACAGGATGCAAATCTTTGGTGGGAAAATACAGCAGCAATTCTTCGTTCCATCACAGAACAAGCTGGTTTAGATGTTGTACGAAAAATTCGTGGTATTTCCGTCAGTTCCCAAACTGTAACCTTGCTTCCTCTGGATAAAACAGGTACACCGCTTAGGAATGCTCTTATTTGGATGGATAGCCGTTCAACAGAGGAACTTCAATATATTATTGATCACCTCGGTTTCGATAAATATGTATCCATTATTGGAGCGCAGCCAGATGTTGCATTTCTCCCTAACAAATTGCTTTGGTATCGTAAAAATGAACCCGAATTATTTGAGAAAACATACCGTGTATTACAAGCAAGTTCATACATCAATTATAAACTCACTGGAGAAATGACCATGGATATTGATCAGGCGTCTAAATGTCAATGCCTAGATATTCAAACTTTAAAGTGGTCCGAAACCATCGGAAATATCATCGGTATTAACCTTAATGATATTCTTCCCGCTCCCCAGCAAGTTAGTGATATCATCGGTACTGTCACAGAATCTGCAGCAGCAGAGACAGGTCTTGTGAAAGGAATCCCAGTGGTAGCAGGCGCAAGTGATGCCATGGCATCTATGTACGCTACTGGTTTATGCCAATTGGGAGAAGCTGGAGAATCTTCCGGAACTACATCTCTCGTATTTGTTGGAAGCAATAATGCCAGTGCCTCTGACATCCCTGTTGTAGCAAAACCTTGTTCTATCAAAGGTATGCCTTATATATATGATGCTCCAATCAGTGCCAGTGGTGCTTCCATCAAATGGTACCTTGATACATTTGGACAACCAGAAATTGATTATGCTAAGAAAAATAATATAAATGTATATGATCATTTAAATCAACTTGCTTCAGACGTAAAAGCCGGAAGCAATGGTGTGATTTATTTCCCTTATCTACTAGGAGAACGCGCTCCATTGTGGAATTCTCATGCAAAAGGAATGTTTATCGGCATGTCTCTCGATACATCGCGCGAAGATCTGATACGTTCCATTTTTGAAGGCACCGCCTTTTCCCTTCGTCATGTAATAGAAACTATAAGAGAGGCTGGTGGTAAAGCCGATTGCCTGCGAATTACCGGCGGTGGTTCCAAAAGCCACACTTGGAACCAGATTAAAGCCTCTGTTCTTCGAATGCCGGTTTATGTTCTGGACGAAAAATCAGGCGATGTTCCGTTTGGAGATACATTGATTGCTGGAAATGCTGTTGGAGTCTTTTCCAATCTTTCTGAAACAGTAGAAAAACTAATCCAAGTAAAAGAGGTCATCTATCCTATAGAAGAGTGGGCAGATGTTTATGATAAAATATATCCATACTACATAAATATGTACAAGCATCTGGATTCTGATTTAAAACAGTTTGAAAATACGATGCACCTCTTGTAAAAAATCCCTCAAAAAAAGCTGCTAACAAACCTCCGTTAGCAGCTTTATTTCATTTATTTTTTTATCTTTGTAATCTTTTGAAATACTATCGTCATCGCAATTCCAATTAATGCAAATGCTCCAGCAACATAAAAAGCAATTGTATAGCTACCGTATGCAGATACTATTTTAGATGCTATGGTAGGCCCTAAAATACCAGCCAGTGCAAATCCAATAAACATAATACCATAATTTACACTGCTGTTTTTCGTTCCAAATTGATCTGCAGTGAACCCTGGATAAACGCCCATCAACGAGCCAAAGCAGATACCCATGATTGATACACTCACAAGGAACATCAAGCTCTTTCCCTCTCGAACATTAATTAACAAGAGTAATCCTACTATTTCTAAAACAAAAGCAACCCTAAGCACATTGATTCTTCCAATTTTATCAGATAAAAATCCAGCGATCACACGCCCTGACGCATTAAATAATGCTAATACTGAAACTGCTGTTGCTGCCATACTCACTGACATTCCAGCCATTTTCTGTGCCATTGGAGACGCCTGCGAAGTAATCATGAGACCACTGAATGCTCCACATACCAGAATAAGTAACATCACATAAAATTCCGGCACTCGCATCATCTCTTTCCAATTCATTTCTCTCTTGTTTATACTAACCGCAGTTACCGTTTCCTTTTTTTTCTTTTTTTCGTTGACCGGCTGGAATCCCTCTGGACATGCCTCAATTAACATTCCACATGCACATATAACAACTACAAATAATACACCCATTGCTTTAAATGTCGTACTGATTCCCATTTTTGTAATCAACCTATTTGCAATTGGAGGAATTACCACGGAGCTAAGACCGTATGTAGCTGTTGTAATTCCACCCACTAAACCTCGCATATCTGGGAAGAATTTCACTGAATTGCTTACTGTACAGCCATATACCATTCCCATACCAAGACCACATCCTAATCCATAGCATAAGAGAAGTGTTGGTATTCCTTTCGCAAAACCACAAGAAAAAAATCCAATTCCAAACAGTAGTCCACCAACAAAAATTACCCATTTAGGTCCTAATTTATCATTAATATATCCCCCTGAAATCATTGTTACCGGTCCCACTGCATTGGCTACCGTAAAAACAATAGCCAAGCTGGCAGCTGTAATTCCAGTCCCCTGTATCACAGTAATAGAATTTAATTTTTCTGCTAACGGTGTAGAGAAAACGCTCCATGCATATAATGAACCAATACACAAATTGATCAAGCAGCTTGCCACAAGAATGATCCATCTTTTGTTTGTCAACCGTTTTTGTAAACTAGTATCCATCTTCTTTTATCCTTTCTTCTTTTCTAGCTACTTTAAAAAATAAGTCCAGAGAGAGCTTTCGCTCTCTTTGAACTTATTCTTACCTTCAATAGTTCTATAAATTAACCGCCACACGATATCCATCATTGATTGCCTGATAAATCATGCCTACATTTTTAGCATCACCAACAATATAATATTCATCAACAACATCGCAAAGGGCATCCACTCTGTCATATGGTGAACGGAATCCTAATGCACAAACCACAGAATCTGCCTCAACCACAAATTCTTCTCCGTCTTTTTCACACAGAACACCATTTTCCAGAATTTCTTTTACCTTCGTATTTACATAACATTCTGCTGACTTTTCAACCTCCGGCATTAAACCACCTCTATAAAAAGAGTTTACATCCTCGGCCACTGCTTTCTTCATTTCAATGATAGAACACTCTTTTCCTTCATGTTTAAAAGAAACTGCTGCCTCAGCACCGACTAAACCGCCACCCATAATGGCCACTTTGTTTCCAAGTGTTTCTGGATGCAATTCTGCATCAATCGCCATAACAACATGAGGTAAATCCATTCCTTTAATCGGAGGTTTCATTTCATCAGATCCAATCGCTACAATTAATGCATCTGGATTAAATTCTTTTACATATTCTGCGGTTACTTCTGTATTTAAAATTACGTTTACCCCGGCTTTTTGTACTCTATTCGCCAATACATCACATAATTTCACAATATCTTCTTTAAAATAAGGAGCTCCAGCTGGATGAAGATTTCCGCCTAATTTTTCTGTTTTTTCCACTAATGTTACGTCATGTCCCCTATTGGCAGCAGTAATAGCAGCTTCCATACCAGCAGGTCCTCCACCGGCAATTAAAACTTTTTTCACCTGTTCAGGCGCCTTTCTGCCATATTTTTCTTCTAACTGCTGTCCCATAGTTGGATTAACAGTACATTTTACCATTTCACACTTTACAGACTCTCCGAAACATTCATAGCATCGCAGACAAGGTGTAATATCCGCATCGTTACCTTCTAATGCTTTTTTAGCAAGATATGGATCTGCCAGTAAAGCACGTCCAATTTCGACAATATCAGCCTGACCACTTGCAATAATCTCTTCCATCTGTGCCGGATCATTTAAAGAACCCACACATGCAACAGGAGATTTTACATGCTTTTTAATCTCTGCTGCCAAATAAACATTCACTCCTCTAGGATAAAATGCAGAAGGATGTGTACGACAGAACATATCCGGATCTTCATGATTACCACAAGAAATATTGAATAAATCCACCTTATCATCTACCATTTCCGCAACCTTGATACAATCATCCAATCCTAATCCAATATCTGTCAAATCATCTCCTGACAGACGAATTTCAATCGGAAATCTAGGTCCTACTGCCTCTCTTACTGCATCCAGAACTAAAAGAAGAAATCTTGCACGATTTTCTAAGGAACCACCAAACTCATCGGTTCTCTGATTCAACACTGGAGATAAGAACTGTGAAAATAACCAACCATGTGCTGCATGTACCTGTACCATGTCAAAACCGCATTCCTTGCAGAGTTTTGCACTTGTTTTATAAGAATCAACAATTTCATAAATAATTTCTTTTGGCATTTCTAATACTTCGCCAGCCGGTGTCATTTCATAACTTGGACCATATGCCACATCGCAACCATCTTGGTCACCGCCAACGCTATCTAATCCGCCATATTTACCACCATGAGATAACTGAATATTCGCATACGCTCCAGCATTATGGATTGCTCTTGCAGCTTCTGCCATTCCCTGTCGTACTCCAAAAGAATCAAGCTGTAACTGCTTATTATGGGATTTTCCTGTAGCTGAGTGTACAATGGCTTCTCCATATGTTACAACACCGACTCCACCTTTTGCTTTTTCTTCCAGATATGCTATCATTTCTGGAGTAAAGTGTCCCTCTGTAGTAATCATGCTTGGACTAGTTGGAGCTGCAATAATTCGATTTTTCAAACGAATGTTTCCAATTCTAATTGGAGAAAAAAGATTAGGATATTTTTCTTTCCCTGCATAACATTTTGCACTCATACTTACACCTTCCTTATTTTTTTGTTTTCCAAATATATTTTCTTGGTTCATCCCTTAAATAGGACAAAATTTCTTCTCCCATCATTGTGCCGGACCAGCCATCTACATCTGTTGTAAGCCCCGCCATATGAGGTGTTAACGTTACATTTCTCATAGAAAGTAACGGATGATTTGCTGGAATTGGCTCCTGCCAATATACGTCAATGGCTGCACCTGCGATTTCATTGTTCTGTAACGCTTCTATAAAATCTTTCTGATCAATAACCGCAGCTCTTGCCGTATTGATTAAATATGCTGTCGGTTTCATTTTAGAAAACCATTCTTTATTTACCATGCCTTTTGTAGATGGAAGTACAGGCAAATGAATGCTCACCATATCGCTTTCTGCAAGCATAGTATCCAGATCAACTGATCTTGCCCCATCTGCTTCTATCAGTTCTGCGGGCATATAAGGGTCATAAGCCAAGATCTCCATTCCAAATGCTTTTGCTCTTACCGCAACTTCTCGTCCAATTGCACCATACCCTGCAATACCAAGTTTTTTACCATACAATTCAAAGCCAATCCCATAGTCTGTATATGGATGATTCTCATCCAGCGGTCCCCAAATAACATTTTTAACATCTGGTACATCATAAATGTCATCTACGGGTGCCCCAAGGTGTTCACCTTTTTGAAGTCCTGTGCTGCTAATTGTTAATCTTCTTGCTGCTGCAATCATAAGACCAATATTGAATTCTGCTACTGCCACACGATTTCGCCCTGGTGTATAGGAAAGTTCCAAACCTGCTTCTGCAATAGCATCATGATCTACTGTGGCTGGTGTTCCTTTTGCAACTCCCATAAATTTCATACCTGATTCTGCCCAGGCTTTTATAGTCTCCGCCCCAGCATATTCATCACCAAGCACAACCAACTCATGTCCCATACATTCTTCTTTGGTCATTTCCTCGGTAACATTTCCTTTTCCATGTTTTAACTCACCACAAATTGTAATATCACACTGTTCCTTTATCTCTGTCATTAATTTTTCTGGAATCGGTGTACATAAAGCCAACTTCTTCATTTTGCCATCTCCTATTTTACTTTTTTCGTTGTTAAAATTGTTATAAGTGCTACAGCTGTCATACCTATTGCTGAAATGATATATACGTTTGTTGTCGTAACCTCACCTAATGTCACTTTTGCTAATGTATTTAATACAACTGGAGAAATAATTTGCCCCACACACATCGTACAAGTCAGACAGGCAGATGCCATGGTTGTTGCCACCGGCTTTACTGCGTTTGCCACTTCCACCATTGCTGTTGGTACAAAGACTCCTTGCGAAAAGCCACAAAATAATGCTCCAATCATAAGTGCAATATAATTAGAAGGAAATAGAATCAACAATATAGCGCCTACACTAAAACTTAGCATCGCTGTCGGCAGTGTATAACCTTTCGTAATTCTACTAACATTTCCTAAAATCAATCCTACAATAATCTGAGAACCTGAAAATATACCTGTCAATGTGCCTGAAACTGTGGTATTGCCTGCAAGTGTTCCACTCAAATGCATTGCAATATTCGTAGTAAAGGTGATCAAAAATAAAAATTCTAACATTCCCAAGAATGACACCTTAAAGACATCCTTATTCAATTCAATTTTTTCTGTCTTTGTCACTTTAGTCAGTTCTGTTTCTGGAAGACATATTGCAATAAGAAGCATCGCAATAAAACCAATCACGTTAATAAAATAAGTATTCTTGAATCCATTCATTCCAAGATAACCGCCTACAGTGCTTATTACAACCATTCCTGCTCCAATACTTGCGGACTGAATTCCCATAACAGCAACTCTCTCATCGCCTTCAAAAAATTCTGCAACAACTGCAGTATTTAATGCCGTTGCCAGACCTAAACTTATGCCATATATAATTCTAGAGAAGAACAACAATTGGAAGCTATCTGATAAAAATGGTAAAAATCCTGTTACACCTGCTACTAGTCCAGAAAATATCAATAACTTCTTTTTGCTTATTTTTGTAACGATCCATCCAGATGCTATAGCAACAATCATAGAAAGCATTGCCGGAGCTGTAATTAGCATTTGCACAAGGCTCACATCTACATCCAGATAATAGGACTGAATCTGTCCCAAAACTGGTGAAACACAATACTGTAATCCTTGAATAAATGAAATACATACAATTGATAAAATAATTTTAAATTTTTTAGTTTTACTCATACGCTTTCTCCAGAATTGCGATCACATCTTCTTTCGAAATGTTCTGACGTGGATTAAATCCCAATACCGGCTCTTTTAATACATCTTCCGCAATCATATCAAAATGAGTCTTTTCTATTCCTTGTTCAGATAAAGTCTTAATATTAAGTTCCTTAATCAATTTTTTAAATTCTTTCGCTAAGAGATACTTATCATTCTCTAAATCGCCCGAAACCTCAAGCCCAATTGCTTTTGCTAGATTAACCATTTTCTTTGGACAACTCTCTGCGTTATATTCCATAACATATGGGAGCACTGTGGCATTTGCCATTCCATGAGCCAACCCAAAATGTGCGCTCAATGTATGTGCAATTCCATGAACCAGTCCCAAATTTGCATTAGAAAATCCAAATCCCGTAATAATGCAACCAAGCATCATCTGTTCTCTAGCTTCCATATCGTTCCCATCTTTTACCGCTTTAGGAAGGTTATGATATAAAATTTCAAGTCCCTTTAAAGAATTATACTCTGTAAGCGGAGTTGCCATATTAGAAATATAGCTTTCCACTGCATGAGTAATCGCATCCATACCAGTGGCTGCAGTAACACTTGCAGGCACTGTTCTCGTAAATTCTGGATCAGCGATTACATCAGATGCCACAATGTTATTATCAATTACGACATATTTCACTACTTTTTCCGTATCAATCAAGGCACTCACATTTGTAATTTCACTAGATGTACCTGCCGTTGTTGGAATTGCAATCAAAGGCAAACAAGGATTTTTCACCAGATTCATTCCACCATACTCGCCTATTTTTCCAGGATTCTTCATCAAAATATTAACTGCCTTTGCAAGATCAATACTGCTTCCACCTCCCACAGCGACAAATCCATCCACATTGGATTCTTTGGCTAATGACGCTGCCTCTTCCACAACGTCATTTGTAGGATTTGGGATGACACCATCGAATATAACTACATTTGCCTCCGCTTTATTTATCTGCTCCAGTACAACCTGTGCAATTCCCGCTGCTTTTACGCCCTGATCATATACAACCATGATATTTTTCATGCCATAGTTCTGAATAAGTTCTGGAAGCTTTTCCACAGCACCTTTTCCAAAAGTAATATTACTTTTTACAAAAAAGTTATAACTCATCGTAACTGCCTCCTACACTGCCTGATCAGCTGCAATTAATTCTTTCATTTTTTTAACTGCCTCTTCTGGCATTGGCTCATATACTCCAGCTACTTTTGCATAATAAGCTGTCTGAGCCATTTCTTCCGTATAAATAGTTGCTGCCATAGCTGCTTTCATATCTTTTCCGCAGCAGAACATACCATGATTTTTTATCAGCACTGCTCTTCCTTCTTCGCCAAGTGCTTCCACCACCTTGTCTGCCACTTCGTCACTTCCAGGCATAGTAAATGGCACAATACCTACTGGCACAAACTCTGCCTGTGGAGGTGTTGTTGGAAGAAGTTCTCCACTCATTGCTGCAATTGTTGCAAACATACCATGCGTATGTACAGTAGCACGTACATCCTTTCTCGCTCTCATAACTGCTGTATGCATCGGTACTTCTGAAGATGGTTTAAAAGGTCCATCTAACCATTTTCCATCCATATCTACGATTGCAATCTGATCCGCTGTCATATTCTTATAGGAAATTCCACTTGGTGTGATTGCCACCACGTCCTCCTCATCATCTCGCATCGCAATGTTTCCTGAAGTACCATGAATAAGTCCCATATCTACTGCTTCTAAAATTGCATCTAAAACAATCTTTCTAGTTTTTTCATATTTCATAATGATAGTCCTCCTTTTTCTTATATACTTATGTTAAATTATCTTTTTTCTCTTCTCAAATTTCCTTTTTCCTCTTTAAAACGGAAATGCTTTTTGTTAAAATATATGCAGTAACTTAGAAAGGACTGACTAGTTATGGAAACACTTAATTTATCACTCAGGCAACGAAAACTTTTGCATATTATGCAAGAACATAATAAATATATTACTGGCACAGAGCTAGCAAAGCAACTTGGTGTTTCTGCAAGAACAATTCGAAGTGAGATTGTTGAAATCAACGAGCATCTATCTCCGCATAATGCGAAAATAGCGTCGGAACGAAGCAAAGGATATATATTTCAAGCCAACGACTTTGAATTAATACAAGATTTAAATCAAATTGATATCGCCTTTTTCACCAAAGACGATCGTATCCGTTATCTTGCTTTCCGCTTATGTTTATCAGATATTCCTATTAATACATACGACCTAGAAGACGAAATATTTGTAAGTCACACAACTTTAGAAAACGATTTACAACACTTAAAAATGAAATATGTTATGTCTGAACCATACATTCGCATAACCCAATTAAAGGACAATCTGGAATTTGAACATGATGAGCGCAAACGTCGCTCTATTTTAAACCAATTGTTTCATGAAGATTGGAACTATAGCAGAAAAGGAAATGCTTATTATGGTTATCACTTCCTTCAGGTAGATGTGCTAGACTATATCATGAATGAAATTCCGTTACATTTACATAAATACAATATTCATATGGAAGACGCCAATATCGTATCTCTTCATCTTGCAATTGCAATTATGTATCACAGGGTGAACTCTGGACACGCACTTCCACCTAGTTCTCCATGTCCAAAATCTGATACCATGGCATTACATGCAACGAATGGCATTTTTGATAAACTAGAAGAGCATTTTCAGTGTTCCTTCTCTCAAACAGAGCGGGACGATATTTACCAACGAATTGAATCATCCCATCTTCTAGATTCACAAAAATTAAATTTTCTAACCATACATAATTACGTGGATTCTATTTCTATCGAAATGACAGATAAATACTTAGAAAAAATCCATCATGTTTTTGGGCTTGATTTTTCAAAAGATGAAGATTTTTATATCACATTGCTGCAATATATTCGTTATCTGCAAACTCCATCCCGTATATTCAATTCCCAAGGAAACCCTGACATTGCCAGAGAAAATTTATTGGCGGAATTTGAAATTGCTGTTATTTTTCAGGAAATAGCTTTCGAATATATGAATCGTTATCTTACCTTGACAGAACTTTTATATTTAGCGCAATGTTTGGCCGGAGCACTAGAATTTCAGTTCCGTATACATCCCGACAACAAAATCCAAAGCGTGATTTGTTGCCACCTAAATCTTGCCGCAGGATGGGCTATAAAAAGAAGCATCCTTGGCGCTTTTGAAAATTACATTAATATAACAGATCTATTACCTATTAATGCCAAGAGTGCCTACGATTTTTCTAATATAGATTTGGTTCTTACTACTGTTATGCGAAATGATATTACCGCCACCCCTGCAACAGAGTGTCTGAAAATCTCAAATTTCATGACTCCTACCGATTATTTGTATTTATCTTCCTTTATTTCGAAACATCGTATTCAAAAATTGTGCCCATCAACCACTCTGTCCGTTCAAACATTACTCGATCATGCTTATTGGCATGAACAACTGTTAGTTTCTGATTACTTTTCTATCATTGAACTAATGGTCCAAGATTTTATAAAAGATAAGATTGTAACTGACGATTATCTAGAAGATATACTAAGACGAGAATCAATTAGTACATTTGCATTTCATCCTGGAATTTTATTTTTACACTCATTAAAACCTGCCACAAAAACACAATTATCTGTTGTGACCCTCGATCATCGCATTGTCCGGAATTCTCATAAAATAAGAGTAATTGTTATGGCATCCTTTAGACCGGAAGACGCTCCTTATTTGCTTCACCTAGTTCATATTTTTAATGATTCCTCTTTAAATATCGAATCCATAAAATCGTTAAAAACTAAAAAATCTATTATCGATTTTTTCTCTCAATCGTAATCAAAAAGGACCACCGTATCACACTTGGATACTGTGGTCCTTTACATACGCAACTATTTCATTTACTCAAAGTCAAATCCTTGAAAGATACAAACTCCTTCATATCTCTTTACTTTTTCTTCACCAGCAAGCACCCTGGAAGCGCCAGATGCCATGGCTTCCATCTCAAACTCGCCTGGGTAAGCAGTTACTGGTGCTATCCAACTACAGGCATCTTTAATCTGATTTACCATATCTTGGCTATGAACCATTCCACCGCCAAGTAAAATTCCATCAATCTTGCCTTTTAGCACTGCAGCCATAGAGCCAATGCACTTTTCAATCTGGTATATCATCGTATTCCAGAGCATCTCCGCATACTTATCTCCCTTTTCTGCACGCTCTGTCAGCTCAATTGCATCAGAAATACCTAGATGATTCACAAAACCACCATTTTTAGTGCACAGCTGCTTCACACTCTTTATGTCTTTTCCTTCGCAATATCTTAACAAATCTGCGACAGAGATGCTGCCACATCTTGTAGGAGCTATCGGTCCTTCTCCACCAACAATGTCAAATCCATCTATCATTTTACCATTGCGATGGGCGGATATAGAAATACCACCACCAATATGACATACTATAAAGTTGCATTCTTCATATTTCTTTCCAATACTTTCTGCATGGCGAATAGCTGTTTCCTTTAGATTTAGGGCATGCAAATGAATCACACGGTAAACACCTTTAATTCCCGTCATTCTAGCAACATCCTGCAGCTCATCCACATCCGGTGGATTCACTACAAAGGATCTTGCACCATATGCATCTCCGAACTCTTTGGCAATGCTTGGCCCTAAACTAGCTGGATGTACAACACCATTTGCGCAATGAAGAGAATGTGTCAAAACTAAATCATCTATTTCGTAAGTTCCACCCTCCATTGCTAAAAGGCCGCCACCTCTTCCGACACAGGCATCCAGTCCATTTAAATCAACTTCATTATCCTTTAACAACTTCTCAATTGTTTCTTTTCTGTAATCAAGTTGTTCCTTCATCGTACCATATTGAGCAAGTACTTTTGCATCATGACTGACATTTGCAGAAAAAACTTTTTCACTTCCCTCAAATAATGCAATTTTGGTTGATGTGGATCCCGGATTTACTGTAAAAACTTTATATGCCTTCATTCCCTTCATCCTTTCATTTTCCTTTGTTACAAATTACTATTTTTCTTCTACTCTTCTTCTCTCAAGTTCTGCGCCAATTTCCACCATCTTTTTGTTTTCGAGTTTATAGAAGAAAAGTGGAATCATACTAGCAATTACACAGATTGCTGGAATAATATTAACTACAAAGTTAATACCATTTTTTGCAGTTTCTGTCTGTGCTGCATTTGGAACATATCCAACGGAAGCCAGTAAAAGAACTCCAACGGATCCGCATACAGCTGTTGCAATTTTTGCACTAAGGCTTAAGAAGGAACAAGATAATCCTTCTTCTCGAACACCATTTTTGTAATCACCATATTCAATACTGTCTGATACCATTCCATATGCAACACCCTGGGATGAATTTCCAATACCAATAACAAATGAAATAGCTAATAAGAATGCCACATTATTAACAGGGAATGCATACATAATGATAAACCCTACAGCCATTACTCCATTTAACAGGAGTGCATATTTTTTCTTGCCCAACCATGCAGTCATTCTTGGAATAATACAGCTTCCTAAAAAAGCTCCGATTGACATAATCGTATAGATAGGAGCAATCATTGTATAAGATCCTACAACATAGATAACATAGTAGGAAAGCATAGTCATTCTTCCTAAAACACCAATCGTACCGCCTAATGTATTCAAAACAACCATCATAAGTTGATCATTTTTAAATACGGTTTTCAAGCTGTCGATAATACTTCTCTTTTCTTCCGTTTTTTCACCATGTAACTCTTCAATATAGTTTTCTTTACATGTTCCAGCCGTAATAAGATAGATTGGAATCATTGCTACAGAGAATACTACCGTTGTCCAAAAATAACCTTTTGCTGTAGCTACTTCACTCTTACCAAAGAAGAGAATAAGAGGCATCGCAACCGCACCCATAATTGTAGATCCAATTGAACTAAACATATTTCTTGCTGCAGACAATGTTTGTCTTTCCTGACTATCTTTAGAAACAACATTTACAAGACTTGCATATGCTGTCATAACAACTGTATATGCCATACCTGCACCAATATAGAAAAGTAAACACAACAACACTTTTGCAACACCTTTAACCGGCATAACTGTAAAAGTTAATATGTTAAAGATTGCTAAGACAGGGGGCGCAAACATAATATAAGGTCTAAATTTTCCCCATCTTGTGTGTGTTCTGTCACACAGCATTCCCATCATAGGATCATTAATCGCATCCCACACACGGGCAATCAACATAATAAGAGAAATTGCAGATGCCGTTAAGCCCACTACATCCGTATAAAAAATCATTAGATATGTATTAATCATATACCAGCTCATCTGGCCACCAAGTTCACCAAAACCATATCCAACAGCTAAACTAAGCGGTGTTTTTTTCTTTTGACTTGTATTATTCATAACTTTCTCCTTTGCACTTGTTATTTTTACATAGTATCTAGATAATCTGCAATTGCCTCTGCCGCCATACGTCCTGAATTAACTGCAAATCCCATGCTATTGCCTGGTAAATTAAAATTATAACTGTCGCCATAAATAGTATTTGCATCTGTACCCGCACTATACAGTCCTTCAATCGGCAATAAATCTTCATCCAATACTTCACAGTACTTATTGATTCTTACACCGCCCAAAGTTCCATACGCGCCAAGATAGAATTTTCCAACCAAATATTTTCCTTTTCCTGTAATTGGATGTAAAAACTTCTGACTCTTGTGGAATTTACTATCCACACCAACTTCGCACATTTCATTGTATTCATCGATGGTATCCTGAAGTTTATCTTCATCAATACCAAGTTTTTCTGCTAATTCTTCGATTGATTCTGCTTCAAAATATGCTCCGTATCCCTGTTCTACCGCTTTTGCCGCAACTTCGTCAAATTCATCCACAGCAGTTGGAGAATGTACCAAATCAATCAAATCTGGACCATTTCTCTTATATTCTTTTAAAATTCCTTCATCCATAATACAGTATGCATAATTTCCAGGCTGCATATGAATCGCATTTCCTGTATGCGTTGTATTCCCCATGTCACCTTCGTTCATAAAACGATCACCAAATTGGTTAATCAACAAATTCGGTTGTCTTAAAACAGCATCAAGGATTGACCATGTGGCATTGTCCGGTAACTGATAAATCGCTTCGATGTTAGTTCCAAATTTCTTGGCCCCCACATTCCACATCATTTTAAGTCCATCACCGTTTAATCCCGGAATCTGGAATGGGAAATAATCTTCTCCAAGAGTAAGACCAAATTCTTCCTTAATCATCTCTTTATTATTTCCAAAACCACCGGTCGCAACTACTACCGCTTTCGCTCTTGCTTCTATCAGATTTCCATCATTATCTTTCGCAATAACACCACAAACCTTATCATTTTCATAAATCAGATCCGTTGCTGCTGTTTCCAAGTAAATCTCTGTGCCATACTCTTTTGCTTTTTCCGTCAGAATTCTGGCCATTTTTCCTGCTGCTCTTGGTCCGATTACACCATTGTCAGGTTTCACGATATGCCATGTTGCGTAAGATTCCTTGAAATAGCGATATGCACCTGCAAATTCCACGCCTAAACTTTCAAGCCATTCGATGGTATCTGCACTCTTGTGGAAATATGTCTGTACCAAATCAGCATCTACTTGGAAATGTGTATATTTCATATGCATATCCAACGCCTCATCAACACTGACATTGTTGAAATTCTGTTTCTGAATCTTTGTGTTGATACCCAATGGTCCCATACCCATGTTGGCTGCGCCACCTGTAGTATTGGATTTTTCAAACAGAATACTCTTAATACCGTGCTCGCCCAATGTAACTGCTGCTGCTAGTCCCGCAGGACCACCGGCAACTACTACTACATCCGTTTCCAGTCTCTTCATATTTTGCCCCCTTTCACTTTCAGCCTTAACATGATTTAAGTTTTCCTTTGTGGTCATTACGTTTTCTGCCGGTTTAAATGGCATAATTTTGGTTTTGTGTCTGCCTTTTCTTGATACTTTCTTTCGCTCCTTCGCGTCAGTTTTTTCAAGGGCAACGCCTTTTAATCTTACCGCCTTCTGATTGATCTTTTGCTTACTTCCATTTGCTTTCTTTATAGCTCCATTCGGGCAAGCTTCCATACATGCGCCACATTTTTCACAATCAAATTCATCAATCACTGCTGTGTATCCTTTTTTCATATCAATACAATTTACCTGACATGATTTCTGGCATGTTCCACATCCCTTACATTTTGCAGAATCGACGTAGTACATAATAAACGCCTTACATTGCTCTGATCTACAATAATGCTTCTGTAAATGTTCTTCTACTTCTTCACCAAAATTATTGAGAATGCTGATTACCGGTTTAGCCGCTGCACAACCTAAAGAACAATTGTTTAAGGACTGCATCGCCTCACCAAGTTCCTGTATCAGCTTTGTATCTTCACTAGATGCTTTTCCTGTTGTAATATCTCGAAGAATTGCTTCCAACTGATAGGATCCTTCTCGACAAAATGTACATTTTCCACAAGTTTGTTCTCTAAAGTGATGAATCTCTTCTAGACAATTGCACACCATACATTGCTTATCAGAAATCTTACAAATTCTTCCGCTTCCGTACGCTGCGCCTTCCTGCACACTACTTTCATAAAATTCGCTGCCATAGTATTCGTGGTTGACTTTATATGCCTTTGCCTCTTCGCCTAACAGTTCCGATAATTTTGTACCAAATGGAACTTCCACCGGTTCACTGTCGTCAACAGCCAAGAGTACGCCTGGAGTCTGGCCCATTAACACATCACTATAGGCTGCCATAGTTTCTATATGAAGCATCATGCTATCTTTATATTTTCTAATATCCACAATATCAGCTACTTCAACGTCCAGATTTAATCCATATTTCTTGGCAATATCTTGTAACTCATCTACATATTTTTCATCTCTGACTACACATACAAGCTGCTTGATTTCTAGTGCTTTCGTTACTGCCTTCATACCAGCAACAATTGCTTCTGGATTTTTCTCTAAAAGTATGTTGGCTACGGCATCAAAATCATCGTTATTCAAAGCGACTACAAGATTCTTCTGTGGATTTTCTTTCATCAGCTCTGCCAATGATTCTTTGTAACTGCCATAATTTTGAACATTCTTAATGTACTCATAAATCTGTTCAGGCGATAAGTTGTCCACAATCTGCAAAGCATTTTCATTTTTAATTAACATCTGCTGCGGCCTCCTTTTCGTTCTGATCAGTATAGTCACTCCAAACTCGTGGTGCAGTAATAGAAAATCTCAAATCACACTGTAAACATCTTCCTGCCTCTTTGCAAATTTCTTGATCACAAATGCCACCACTAATTGGTCTAAAATCTTTTTTTCGTTCCTCTGCGCCTAAAAATTGTTCTTCTGCACGTTCCAGATATCCGAAGTTTTCCACTTTTCCAATCTTAGAATCCACTTCCTCTCTTGGAAGAAGCACTTCTGAAATGTCTCCATCACCACCCAGATATCTGTCAATCTCTGTTGCCGCTTCTCTTCCTGACGCTACTGCCTGAATGACTGTTTTTGTTCCATAGATTGCATCACCGCAAGCAAAAATTCCTTCTACATTTGTTTCCTTGCTATTTTCTTTTACTGCAATAGAATTTGCTCTTCCTCGTTCCAAACCAGAATCCTCAGCCAATGCAGTTCTCTGTCCTACAGCAAAAATTACTGTATCACATTCAACTGTATGCTCTGAATTATCTTCTTTTTCTATGATTGCACGACGATTTTCATCAAATGTAAAACTCTTGATTTTGCTAAACTGAACACCTGTCACAGAAGTATCTCCACAGATTTTTTCAAAATTTCTGCCAGGATAAATAAAAATTCCTTCTTCTTTTGCTTGTTCAATTTCCTCGTCATCAGCCAACATTGCTTCTCTCTTTTCTAGACATGCAAGGTGTACTTCTTTTGCGCCTAATCGTACTGCTGTTCTTGCACAGTCAAAGGCTACATTTCCACCACCTAACACAACAACTTTTTCTCCCATTCCAGTTTCTTGATTCATGGACGCATTTTTTAGGAAATCTGCATTCAACAACGTACCTTCTAAATCATTTCCCTCCATGGAAAGGCGAACACCCTGATGTGTTCCAATAGCCATAAGAACAGCATCATATTCGTTTAACAAATCTACCGGTTTTTCTACGCGACAGTTTTTCTCTATCTTGACACCGACATCTTCTAAATATGCTGCTTCTTTTTTAACAGTATCCCTAGGAAGACGATAGGAAGGAATACCATACTGCATTTGACCGCCTAATTCTGCATTTGCTTCTTTTAAAACAACTTCATGTCCCTGTTTTGCAAGATAGAATGCTGCTGTCATACCCGCTGGTCCACCACCTACCACACAAACCTTCTTCCCTGTAGCTGGAAGCTGTTTGCTATTTTTCTTCCACAATGCATTATCTGTATGTTCTGCCACATAACGTTTTATATTTCGAATAGAAATTGGTTCATTTACGTCTCCTCTTCGACAAGACGCTTCGCAAGTATGGGCGCATACATGACCCAAACACTCTGGAAATGGTAATTTCTCATGGATAACCGCCGTTGCTTCATCAAATTTCCCTTCTTTTGCTAATCGTACATATCTAGGAATATCTGTATGAATCGGACATGTTGCTTGACATGGAACCAGGGCATCTTTTTTCTCAATCGGAGTATAATTAATAAGATCTCTAATCGTTCCTGTCGGACAAACCTCTGCACACGCGCCGCAGAACCGACAATCGCTATCTTTTAAGAGCTTATCTTTAATTGTCCCCACATATACTTCCATATCATCTCTGTTATACTGGAGAACGCCAACACCTCTTAAGTCTTTGCATGCACGCACACATCGACCGCACAATATACAACGTGTCATATCATGAACATATAATGGATTCTTTTCATTTTTTGCAAACCCTTTTGTTCTGGTTCTCATTCGCATTGCTGAGACACCCATGTACTGAATTAATGTTTGCAGTTCACATCTACCATATTTAGGGCAAGTAGAACAATCTTCCGGATGTGCTGCCAAAATCAATTCCATAGACAAATTTCTATATTGCTGTATTTTTTCGCTCTGTGTAGTAATCTTTAATCCATCTTCTGCCTTTAATGTACAAGACGGAATGACATCATCACTTCCTTCTTTCTGTACTAAACACAAGCGACATGAGCCAATATCAGGCAGATCTGGATGATGGCACAAATGAGGTATGTAGATTCCATTTTCTAAGGCCACATCCAACATCTGTTTTCCATATTCAGTTTGTATCTGTTTTCCGTCGATCCAAACTGTCACTTGCTCTTTCATCTTCATCACCCTTCTTATTCACCAACGCCAATATATTTTTTCTTCTTTTCAGCAAGATTTTCCACTTTTCTCTGTGTTCTAAGACCATCTCTGATTTCATCAGAATGTTCCCATTTTCCCGCTTCAAATAAACGAGAACGTTTTATCTCTTCCTCTGAAAATTTTGCCTTAATTGTTCCATCTACGATTTCTAATTCTCCTTTAATACCGCAAATTGGACACTCTACCGTTGTGCCTGGACCTGTGATTGTCAATATTTTTTCATGACATACTGGGCAGACGCCTTCTTCGTCTCCTCTGTATCTCACTCTTTCTTCTTCTGTTTCAGCCACTACCGCTTCTGCAATGTTCTGTCCAACTTTACGTGCTCTTTCTAAAACATCTTCTCTTCCGATAACACTGACATAATCCATAGCCGCAGGATATTGTAATTTGTCAACCACAGACATGTCCATAGATAAAGTAAATTCAAACATATTAGGCATAGCAAGTGATAACCAGTTTTCTGTTCTCGCTCCTCCAACTGTAATTAAAGCCGCTACTCTCTTCTTCAAAAATCTCTCATCCGGATATGTTTCCGGTGCTCTTCCTTCTCGTTTTCCCGCCTCAATTGCTGGTTTGATAAAAGTAATGTCATGAGCAGGGCCAAGGCGGTCGCACACCTTCTTAAAGTTTCCTGTAGGAGCCAAAACATAGGTAGGTGAACCAACAATAACTGCATCTGCAGACATCAACGCTTCATGAATAATTGGAAAATCATCGTTTTTATGTATACAGGATCCATTGCCTGTGCACATTGCTAATCCAGCCACACAGCTACAGCATCCAGTACAAATATGAATATCCAAATCATCGCATCTAACAAATTGAATTTCCATTCCTGCTTTTTCACATTCCAACAGAGCTTCTTTAATGAGAATCTCCGTATTACTTAATTTTCTTCCAAAAGAAAATCCAACAACTTTTTTCTTCTCCATTTTTTTCTCCTTCAATTTAATTTTTTTGAAATAATTATTTCACGCGTCTTTATGTTAAAAGAATATCGATTTTTTTATTTCACCTCAACTTCACTATTTCCGCTTTAATATGGCAAAAATAAATGAGATTTTTTTTATTTAATTAGGATTCACAGTTGTCATTGTACCATCATTTAACATATTTCGTGCGCAAAACATTCTCGCGTCGTACAATATACTTTTATTTCCAAACTTGATATGAAATAATTTTTCATGTATAATCTTGATAAACTAATTTTATGATTTAAATATCATTTGACAAAGGGGACACTTCATGACAAAAACAACGGCAACTAAGAAAATTCGCAAATCTGCACGAACCAAAGAGAAAATAATTGATTCCTATCTGCATTTGATGACTAACAAGAAGTGGGATAAGATATCTGTAAAAGAACTCTGTGCATACGCTGAAATCACAAGAGGAACCTTCTATCAGTATTATGATGATATTTATGATTTGATAGAATCCCTAGAAACCTCTTTATTGGATGATCTTACAAATAGATACATGAATATCCATCAGGCTCCCTACGCAGTTATACCAGAGGAACATTTTATTGACAAATTTGATTACGCTCCACCAGAAATGCTTTTGACATGGTTCGAATTTTGCAAAGAACACCACAAAGCTATTAGAGTCTTATTGGATCGAAAAAATGGGGATTCCTATTTTATTCAGCGTGTAAAACAAATTTTAACCGAATATATCAATCATATGATGGATTGTGATGGCCGACCAAAAGACGAATTGCGTTCCCCTTTTGTGCACCTTTTTTTAGAGATGCACTTGTTAGCTGCACAACTCTGGATTGAGGATAACGAAAATGACTTTTTACCTATTGACGAAATTGTAAATTTGTTAAATACAACCAGGGTCGGCGGCAGTTACCTCAGTTATAAACGACGCTGCGATCCCGACTTTGACCTCAAAATGAAAATCAGAAAAGATAACTGCCAACTAGATAACAACAACACCCTTGAAAATTAGCATATTAGCATTCATCTTGAAGCATCAGCGTGCCTAAAACACATACTGCAAACTCTTTCGGCAGATCATAAGGCAGATTGTGGCCACCTGGATAGAAGATATTTTCTTTCCCTATCTGTTTTGCTAATGAAGCGGACATTTGTACATACATTGTATCACCACTCTTTTCGCCTGCAGCAATGGTAATCTTTTCAGCAACTAATTTCATCCGATCAATATCTGGTTGATACGCAATTAAACCTGGTATTTCCACCTTAAATGCGTATTCTATATTTTCCATCTCACGCAAGGATACTGACTCTTCCTTCTGTGGGCTTCGTGGATCTGATGTGCCGATATGTTCTGCAAACTTGAGTAGTGCCATATTATATTTTCCTTTATTGATTATTTTTTCCATCTCGGCAACCCATACTCGAAACTCCTCGCTTATATTCATCATAAGTCCCAACATACCTGGTTCATACATAATCAGATGACGAACTCTATCCGGATATTCCTGAAGAAAATACTGACCAATGACTGCCCCAGCGCTACTTCCGACAATATTTATTTTGTCTATCCCTAGAGCATCCATAAGATTCAATATGTCTTCCGTCTGCTCTTTTATGTGGAACTTTGACTTTCTTTCACAAGTGCTTCTTGAATTTCCTCTTCTATCGTAGGTGATAACTTGATAATATTTTGACAAATATTTTGCTGTTTGTCGGTACAAATCAGAATCCACTATCACGCCATGAATAAGTAACAGCGGTTCACCTTCGCCATGTACTTCATAATATAAACGAACATCTTCTCTCTCCAAGTACATACCTTCACCTTTATTTCTTTCTATATGATTTTCACCACAAATAATGTATAATAGATATAATAAATATCACCATCATTGATAAAAAGGAGTTTTTATGCCAGTTATTTACTATACTTATTATACATCTGTTGACTCAACCATATCATCTATCAGTAATCAAGAACATATCTTGGGCAGAGAACTTCTTCTGCATGGACTGAAAGATATCTATGGTATCGAACTTTCTCTTAAAGAACTTGATTCTGCTTTGAAAAAAGATTCCAACGGAAAACCCTTTTTGGCTGAACATTTAGACATATTTTTTAATATCAGTCATTGCAATGGCCTTGTAGCATGTGCATTTGACACCGCATCCATTGGTGTTGATGTAGAATTTCCAGGCTATTTTCCTGAAATCTTGATAACAAAATCTTTGTCCAAAACAGAAAAAGACTTCCTCCAGCGTACAGGCTCCACTTTGCCGCTTAGACAAGAGTGGTTCTACCGCCTGTGGACACTAAAGGAAGCCTATGTAAAAAAATCCGGCTTAGGTGTTGATACCAATTTGAAGGATTTCTCTTTTTCTTTTACTCAAACAAAAGACCTCATGAATATCATTTGTTCTGACAGTTCTGTTGCCTGCTATCAGTCAACACTTTCTCAAGGCCATATCCTTTCACTCTGTTACGAATACAGTGATACTGCAATTAAATTAATAGAATATCCTTTGACCTAACACCTTTAACTTAGACCTATCTTATTTTTTGCTTCCTGCTGCACGAGCAGCAGAAATTACGATATTTCCCTTTATTTCTGAAACTGGGGCTCCCCTGGAACAATCGCAAACAATACTATTGAAGCCCTGCAGCATTGGACCGTATACATCTGCATGTCCAAACTGTTGGATCAGTTTTACCGCAGTATTTCCAACATTCAAATCTGGCCAAATAAGTACATTTGCTTTACCTGCCACGCGACTCTCACGTTGTACTTTTTTAGCTGCAACCTCAGGTACAATCGCTGCATCCAGCTGAAACTCGCCATCAATCTCCAAGTCTGGACGAAGTTCATTTGCAATTTTTAAGGCTGCTTTTACTTTGTCAATCAGTTCACCTTGACCACTTCCAAGTGTAGAATAACTAACCATGGCACATCTTGGTTCCCAACCTAGAAGTTCCTGGACTGTATCACAAGCAGAAATTGCAATACTTGCAAGCTGTTCCTCATTTGGATTTGTACAAACAGCGCTGTCTCCTATCGCCAACAGTGTTCCTTCGCTTCCCTCATAACCTGGAATGTCTGCAAGTCCAATACTTGATACTGTGCTGATTCCTGGCTTCATTCCAATGATCATCTGTCCGGCTAAAAGAACATCTCCTGTTGTATTATCAATCCCCGCAAAGGTAACATCTGCTTCACCAACTTTTTGCATTACCATTGCATAATATAATGGATTTTGCATACGTCTGCCCAATGCTTTTTCTTTTAGCATTGTATCTGGCTGTTTTACATATTCTGCAATAAGATGATTTTTATACTCTTCCTCATTGATATCGACAAAAGTGAACACAGATAAATCATATCCTCTATCCTGTGCAAGTTTTTTTAATTCTTCCGCTTCGCCAACTAAAATCGGTATGATATATCCTTCTTTTCCAGTTTCATATGCAGCTTGCATCATCTTCTCATTTGTTGCTTCTGGAAATGCGATTTTTTGCGGATTTTCTTTTGCTTTGCTATAAATTTGCTCTAAAACCTTCACTTCAAATCCTCCAGTTTTTATAACACGATTACTCGTCTAATTCAAAAAATAGTGTAGTATATCTACCCATATCATAAAAAACTGGACGCACTCTCAAAGGAAGTTTATGCTCAATTTCACGCCCCTTCTTTTTATTAATGCCAAGAATAACTGCATTAATAGCAGGACCTTCATCCAACTGAACTTCTCCACAGACATACTTAAGTCCACGTTCTTCTAATTCTAATCTAGCATTGGTTACACCAGTAAATACAAATGTATTCAACTGTCCTTTACCGGTTAATGTCGTCCACTTTGTTTCATGATAGCCACAATTATTGCATGCGATATGAGGTGGAAATTCAATTTCACCGCATTCTTCGCACTTTCTTGCGTAGATAACTCCTTCTTTTAATCCGTTCCAAAATGTCTCGACAATATGTTCTGGATTCCAAAATTCTTCTGCTTTTATCTTTTCAGCACTCATACTAATACCTCTTATCTATTCTTTCATTAAAAATTTGATTTCAAAATAATCGCACGCACATTCTGTGCTCCACCAAAGCCACGGATAAAAGTGTATTTTGGAAGTTTCTTAATCTGACGTTCTCCTGCTTCTCCTCTCATCTGTGTAACAGCTTCAAAAATATCTGCCATACCGGATGCAGCAAACGCATGACCATACTTCGCACTTTCTTGCGTAGATAACTCCTTCTTTTAATCCGTTCCAAAATGTCTCGACAATATGTTCTGGATTCCAAAATTCTTCTGCTTTTATCTTTTCAGCACTCATACTAATACCTCTTATCTATTCTTTCATTAAAAATTTGATTTCAAAATAATCGCACGCACATTCTGTGCTCCACCAAAGCCACGGATAAAAGTGTATTTTGGAAGTTTCTTAATCTGACGTTCTCCTGCTTCTCCTCTCATCTGTGTAACAGCTTCAAAAATATCTGCCATACCGGATGCAGCAAACGCATGACCATACGATGTTCTTCCTCCATTTGTGTTCATTGGTTTATCTCCATCGTAAGCAATTCTTCCATCTAATACATATTTCCATCCTTCACCCTTTGGAAGATAACCAATTTCTTCTGCTGCGAGGAAAGCGGAAGAACCAATAAAGTCATTTACGTATAATAAATCCATATCATCTGCAGTTAAACCTGTCATTTCAAATACCTGACGTGCCGCTTCTGCTGTTGCTTTTTTCTCTAAATGAGGAACAATCGCATCCAATACAGAAGATCCAATCGCTAAAACTTCTATAGGTTTATCTGTAAACTGTTTTGCAATCTCTGTAGGCACAACAATACAAGCAGCAGCACCATCTGCCACGCAGGAATCACTTGATGTTCTTAAATACTGTGTCATTTTAGGATTGTGTGGAGATTTCATATAATCCCATACATTGTCATAACCAGCTTCCTTTGCCAACTGCTCATATGGTGTTCTTCTAATTGCTCGAGGGCAAAGCGTTGCAGCACGTCTGAAATGATATGCCTGATGTGCCAATACTTCGTCAATCTGCTCTGGTGTAAGTCCGTTTTCTTTTGCATAATAATTAATCCAATCATCATGATTCATGCCTGGTCCACCACCAAGAAATCTTCCATAAGAACGGTCAAAGATAGAATCAAGATCTGGGAACAAAATATCTGTTGTTAATGGTACACGCATGTGCGCTGGTGTGTTACCATCAGGCATACCTGTTCCCTGCTCACTACAGCCTGTCAACACAATATCATATGCTCCACTCGCAACTGCAAATACTGCCTCTTCCAACGCAATATATCCTGTACAGCAGCCTTCTGAGTGAGAAATAGAACCTTTTCCTCTCATACCAAACCAATCAGCCACCTGTAAATTTGGTGTAATACTTTTATTTAACACATATGGGTTAGCAGACCCATGAAAGAAATACTGCACATCACGAGGTTCCATTCCTGCATCTTTCATGGCATCCAACGACGCATAACCAAAAAGTTCACCATTTGTTAATCCTTTATAGGTTTTGTTTTCTACACCATTAAAAAATGGAGTTGCACCGATTCCTACAATGGAGACACTTCTCATATTTTTCCCAAGTTTTACGTTATGTACCATATTATTTCTCCCTACATTTCATCCATTACAAAATTAACAAGATCACCGATTGTCTCAAATTTTCCAAATCGTGCAACCGGAATCATAACATCAAAATCATTTTCAATAGATGCACTCATAGCAACTCTCTGTGTTGATGCCACACCTAATTCTTCTGCAATGTTAGTATCTTCAGTAATCCCTTCTGCCTCCTTGTTAAATGCTCTTGCTGCAAATTCAATCATTTTTGCTAATACTTCTTCTCTAGTCACAACTTTATCCTCCTTTTTTCATATCACGTTTTATTCACATACTTACCCGCAAACTATTATTTGCTATTGATATGTCAATTTCATTCTAGAAAAAAAAAGGACAAAAAAACAGAACACTTTTGGATTATCTGTTCAATTTAAAAAAAGCCAATGATTTTTTGCATTGTCGCAAAAATCATTGACTTTATCTGTTCCTATTTTCCTTATTGATATATTTTCATATTTTATTCCGGAAAATACATATATTTTAGATACAGTTCCTGAAAATCCTTATGCTCTGCCAATAAGATTTCCTCTGCTCTATTTGCTGTTTCTACAAATTCCTGTCTGCGCTCCGGTTCGGTAAGGTAAAGAATCCCACCTAGCAGAGATGTATTCCCCAGGGACACTGTCTTTTGCTCTAATTCCTGCGGCAAAAGCCCAATTCCCACGGTCTTTCGAATGTTCATGTGCTCTCCAAAACTTCCTGCAAGGTAGAGCGTATGGATTTCTTCGTAATCCACACCGTACTCTTTTATCAAAAGCTCTATTCCTGTGCGGATAGCTGATTTTGCCGCCTGTACCTGTCGAACATCTCCAATGGTAAAGAAAATGTCTTTCGTAAGGGGAAATCCATTGGAAAAATATTCTTTTTTCAGTAAACCGGTCTCGTCCATCAGCTTCTTCTTTCGAAGCTCGTAGACGGTCTCGAGTACACCGGTTCCACAGATTCCCACGGGACTTTTTCCCTGTATCGTTTCCAATCGAATCTGGATATTTTCCTCTGAACGGGAGAATTCTTTCGCTTCCAACGGGTTGGAAAAAAATTCCACGCCGCTGATTGCCCCGGGAATGCCAGCCACACCACAGCTAATATTGCCGCCCTCAAAGGCTGGTCCTGCTGCCGCGGATGCTACCAAAATCCGGTTCTTATTTCCGATTGCCATCTCACCGTTGGTACCAACGTCCACCAAAATGCTAATTTCATCCTTCTTATGCATGCCCACAGCCACAATGCCGCTCACAAGGTCGGCTCCGGCAAATGCACTGATTCCCGGCAGCATAATCATTTTTTCATAGGTATGCAACGAAATATCTCCTGTTTGATAGGGTGCAACCCCCAATCCCTTACAGGAAAATCCCTGCAGAAGATGTCCCATGGTAGTGTTACAAGAAATCACGATGGCGGATTTCTCATTTCCTCCCACACATGCCTCCATCTCCTGAAATAGATTCTTTAAATCCCTCTGAATAGACTGCTGCAATTCTTTTCCTTTTCCCCGGTTTGCAGCATCAATTCTGGAAATCACATCGGCACCAAAACTTCTCTGATGATTCATGGAAGTGATGGTTTTTAATACCTTTTTACTCTTTCGATCTACCTTAGCCGCTCCTATTGTGGTGGTACCAATATCCACCACAATATCACATATGTCGCTGTCTGCTTCCTGACAATATTCTTTTTTTTCTATCATAGAATGGTCTGCAGCACGGGGAATTTCCAGATTGCTAATCTCTACTTCTTCCTGTTCACAGGCCAAGCGCCAGCCCGCATCTATTTCCTCTTTTGAAAAAAATATCCGCTCCTGCTCTGTTGCCATAGGCGCTTCCTTCTGGAATCGAACCTTACATTTGCCGCATAAGCCCTTACCACCGCAGTAAGATGGTATCTCGTATCCCTCTTTTCGGAGCATATCCAATAAACTAGCCTTTTTATCCATTTTAAACGTCCTGCTTTGTCTTTCTATTCCTTTATTTTCCTTTGTAGTTCCTCAAGCTGAAGCAATCATTCTTTATTCTTTTCCTGCAAATTGATGTTTTCCTCTAGCAAAGAAGATTTTATTTAAGTCTACCACAGAAAGTTTGAATTTACTACTGAAAAGCCATCCAAAAACGCCCAAATCGCAGTTTGAGAATCCCTCTCCTTGTCTGCTGACTTGGGCGTTTTGTTTTATGTATTCTTTACTTTTTTAGTGCAATAGAATAGCTTTTCTATTATTTTGCTCTCTGCTCATCTCTGATCTGGTTCAGACGTTTCATTACGTCATTTGCACCGCGTCCAAAGTAATCCAGTAAAATCTTGTATTCATCGTAGAGTTTGTCGTATACTGCAACATTTTCCTGGTTTGGTTTGTATACTTCTTCGTTGATTCTTCCAAGGGCTTTTGCTACTTCGTTGGCATTCTTGTAACCAGTTACCTGCTCAGATGCTGCCGCTGCACCGAGGATTGCTGCACCCATGGCGCTGGCGTTGCTGCTACCGCAGATTTTGATCTCTCTATTACAGATGTCAGAGTAAACCTGTACTAACATTTTGTTCTTTAATGGGATACCGCCGGAAAGAACGATGTTTTCTACATGTACACCTGCATTTTCAAAGTTTTCGATGATCATTCTTGTACCGTAAGCAGTTGCTTCGATGAGGGAAAGATAGATTTCTTCCGGTTTTGTCTGAAGGTTCATACCCATGATCAGACCATTTAAGTTAAAGTCCATCAGTGGAGAACGAACACCGTTAAACCAGTCAAGGGCAACCAGTCCACTCTGTCCTGCTTTGTAGCCTTCCAATTTGTTCGTTAATAACTGATGTACGCTGATTCCTTTTTCTCTTGCTTCTGCCGCATAGCTTGCTGGCACACAGTTGTCTGTAAACCATGCAAAATGATCTCCTACACAGCTCTGTCCTGCTTCGTATGCAAAGTATCCAGGCATGATACCGTCTTTTACGATACCTGCAACACCAGGGATACCTGCTTCTGTCTCAGAAAGAAGCATATGACAAGAAGAGGTTCCTACAATAATCATCATTGTACCAGGTCCGGAGATACCAGCACCTACTACGGAAGAGTGCGCATCGATAATACCTGTTCCCACTGGTGTACCTGGAAGAAGTCCCAGCACATTTGCCATGGATTCTGTCAGATGACCCGCTTTTTCGCCTACCCCTTTAATTGGTGCATTCATTTTTTCTTCGATAATGTTTTCCATCTTTGGATCTAATGCTTTGAAGAAGTCTTTAGATGGATAACCCATTTCATGATGGTAGAAGGCTTTATAACCAGCTCCACATGCAGAACGGCTTTCTTCCCCTGTCAGTTCCCAGATAATCCAATCTAATGCTTCCATGTAGCGGTCACATTTGTCGTATACTTCCGGTGCTTTTCTGATAGTTTCCAATACTTTAGGCATCATCCATTCACTGGATACTTTACTTCCGTAAAGAGAATGCCATTTTTCTCCTCTTTCGATGGCAACTTTATCAATAAAAGCTGCTTCCTCTTCGCCGCCATGGTGTTTCCACAGTTTTACATAGGCATGTGGCTCGTCTTTGAACTCTGGTGTTAAGCAAAGTGGCATTTTGTCTGCACCAACTGGCATTACGGTAGAAGATGTAAAGTCTACGCCGATACCTACGATTTCTTCAGGAAATGCCTTAGACTGTGCCATAACTGCTCTTACTGTTTCCACTAAACCGTCCATGTAGTCCTGTGGATCCTGCAGTGCCCAACCACTTGGAAGCTGTTTTCCGTTTGGAATTCTTGTCTCCATAACTCCATGTGGGTATTCAAAAACACTAGTTGCTACCTCTTCTCCTGTGTGAATATCCACCATCAATGCACGTACAGATAATGTTCCGTAATCCAATCCAATTGCGTATTTTGCCATGTTTCTTTTCCTTTCTTTATATATAAAACATTTTTTTAGATTCTTATTGTATTTTTCGGATTGCAAATGCAGCGCAATCCCTGATCCTTTTGTTCTTTTTTCCTTCCCTTACAGGAAGGTTCCTGATGGATTATTTCTTTTGTGTCTCTGAAAAATATTCCACCATTTTATCTGCATATTTTTCAGACAGTCCCAGATCCCACAAAAGCTGTAACAAGGTGTAGCGCTCTCTTACTTCCTTAGCAATCATCACGCCATCCCTTGTCAATTCCATGGAAACGCCAATCTCTTCTGGATTGATTGGTGCACCGAGGGAACGAAGCAATTCTTCCATCTCCTCTGTCTTTGGCAGGCTCTCTTTGATGGTCTTTTGAATCAAATCCCATTTTTCTTCCGCCACTGCCAGACGTTTGTTTCGTTTTTCCACGTCATTTTTCTGTGTATCTTCCTCTAACTGGATGATTCCGTCCGCTGCCACTTGATAACAGCCCCGAATCTTTGTAAGCCAAGCCTCTTTGTCATATTCTTTCTTGCTGGCTGCCTCAAAATCGACATTTTCCTCTGCCAGCATGTGATACATCTTCAATGCAGTAATCATGCCTACTCCGACCTTCGTTCCATGAAGAATCGGTTTCTTGCCCTCCATGATGAATTTCATCTCCCAGTAATGGGATAAATGATGTTCACATCCAGAAGCCGGTCTGGAATTTCCCACAAAGCTCATGGCCATACCGGTTAAGACTAAAGCTTCCGTTACGGATTTTACCGCATTTCGGTCTCTGTCACCGATTTTGTCCTTCTGGGACATCACCGTCTCTAATGCCTGTTCTACCATGGATACCACTTCTTCACAGTAATACTCATTGTTAATGATGCGGGCAAGTTTCCAATCCAGAAGACAAGTATATTTGCCAAGAGTATCTCCCAAGCCTGCTGTAATCATATTCATCGGTGCCTCTGCCAAAATATCTGTATCTCCAATTACCGCCACCGGACCATGGGCATCTAAGGTTGTCTTTACGTGATTCAACATCAACGCTGCCCCCACAGATACAAATCCGTCCATAGATGGAGCTGTTGCAAAAATAATATAATCCACTCCCATCTGGTAACTGGCAAATTTACAAAGGTCATTGATGGTGCCGGAACCTACTGCCAGTACAAGATCTGCATCCTTTGGAAATGCCACGTGAATCTTACCAATCACCTCTTCATTTGGAATCAATTCATCGTAGTCCAGAATAATCTTAGAAAATGCAACCCCTGCCTTTGTCAGCGCCTCCGCCGCTGCTTCTCCAGCCGCCTTCCAGGTATTCTTATCTGCCACCATGTAGACTTTCTTATATCCAAAATTCTTGATATGTTCCGGCAAACGCTCCGTAGCGCCAAGATTGATATCAATCAATTTTACGTTGGCGGAATGGGTATGTCCGCAGCTGCAATGAATTTCTTTTCCCAAGTATTCGTTTAAATCTAGTGTATTACTCATATGTCGCTCCTTTTTGTAATGCATTCCGTTTTATTGTGTATATTGTCTTTTCTTTATTATATTCATTTCCGTAAAACTGTCAATATACACAAAAAACATTGATTAATAATCAACTTAGCGTTATAATTAATCATAAATTTTGATTAGTTCAGATTTTGTAAAAATGTCAGTTTTTGATTAGTAATCAAATAATTTTCCACCCAAAATTTCGTGAAAAATTATTTTCTTAATTTTTCCTTAATTTTTAACATAACCAAATCACATAGAAATCGATATATCATCAGGAGGAACTTCTATGCCAAAGAAAAATAAAGTAACTACAAGAGACATTGCCAGAGAGGCGGGGCTTTCCCAGTCCACCGTCTCCATGATTTTAAGCGGTCGAAAAGATATAAAGTTCACCCCAGAGACTGTGGAGCGGGTAAAAAATACAGCGGATCGTCTTCACTATCACTATGAAAAAAAGCGTACAAAAAAAGAGAACCGTTCCAAAGATACGATTCTCATTATGTGTCCTTCTCTTTCCAGTCAATATTACACCACCCTGATTCAGGTAATCACTGAATATGCCCAAAAGCAGAATCTTCATACCCTCATTGCTCACACCTCCCGCAGTGCAGAGATTGAGGAGTACTATCTGCATCTGGCAGCAGAAAGCGGCTTCTACGGTGTAATCTATACTTATCCCGCCAAGGCCATCGACCTAATCAACCGTCTTTCCAAAAAACATTCCTTTGTGATGATCAATGACTACAATCCAGGGCTTCACGTTGGTTTTATTGAATTTGACAGCAAAAAATCTGGTAAATTGATGGGGCGACACTTAATTGAGCTGGGGCATCGACAGGTTGCCTATATGACAACCCCTCTCTCCAAGTCAGAATTTCCTAGAATCCGTCGTCTGGAAGGATTGAAGGAAGCCTTTTTAGAGGCTGGACTCGGTACCAACAGTGTGGAAGTCTATGCACTCACGGAGGATCAGTGGAACCACCAGCTTCTGGGTAACCGCTACTACGATGCTGGATATCATCTTGTGATGGCAAATCAAACCAAACTGAAAAAGGAAACCACCGCATTCGTGGGAACCAATGACCTTGTATCTATCGGCATTTTAGATGCCCTAACTACCCTCGGCTATTCCGTCCCTGAGGATTATTCCGTCTGTGGCTTTGACAATACACTAGCTTCCAAATTCAGCGGCATCTCTCTTACCACCATCGATCACTGTATCGATACCAAAGGAAAAGATGCAGTGGATATGCTGATCAGTCAGCGAAAACATCTGACTTTAGAAAATCAGGAGGTTCCTGCACCTCTGATGCGTCTGGAATATCAGCCGCAGCTTCTCATTCGCAATTCCACCGGACCTTGTAAAAGAGTATACACTTTATAGGTAGGAAAGTAGCTTTTGTGCCAGTTTTTCATCCACATAGAGCACATCAATATAACCGCCCTTTAAAGCTCCACTTACGGCTTGCGCCTTTTTTTCACCGGATACCACAGCAATCTTTTGTGGTATCTTTTTTAATTCTTCCAATGAGACACCGACTCTCCGTTTTGCCAGCATTTCATCCACGCTCTGTCCCGTCTTATCGAAATAGTTGGAGGCAATGTCTCCCACAGCGCCTTGCTTTTGCAGATTTTCATAGACGCCCTTATCCAGATAGCCCGCCCGGTACATCACAGAGTCCTCCGTCAATTCTCCTACACTAAAGATCGCCACATCACAGGATTTTGCCAAGTCAAGCACTTCCCTGACACCGGAATCTTTTTTTAACATATCTGCGATTGCCCCATCGTCCACAACCACAGGAGCGGGAATAATATAGCCTTCTCCATTTCCCTGTTTTTCCAATGCTTCCATCATGGCATCTGCCCCCACTGGCATAGCGGCCTTGGAACATCTTCCATTTAACTGCACAATCTTTATCCCTTCCACCTCCAAAGCTGGGATAAAGGCTGCCAGACATTTCATGGTATTGCCCCAAGCTGTGCCAATGACTTGATTGGATGAAATATATTTCACTAGTCCTGTTGCCGCAGCTTTACAGGTATCTATAAGAATGCTGTTTTCCTCTTCCACCAACACCGGTGTTACAAAAACCTCCTGCAATCCATAGGCTTGTTTTAATTCCTTCGCCAAATCCTCCTGACAGAGAATAGGAAAGTCTACCGTTATCTTTACATATCCTAGATCCAATGCCTTTTGCAGCATTCTTGAAATGGTAGGATTGGAAATGCCCTCTTCTCTGGCGATGTCTTTCCGATCCATGCCAAATTCATAATACTTTTTTGCAACCCGCAAGGTTTGGAGCATTTTGCTGTCACTCATGTTTTTCTCCTTCTATCCTTCTTTTTTTCCTACTATATCGCACTCTAAGAAATACTGTCAACAAAATGAAAGAAATTTTATCTTTTTCTTATTTTTCGCAATTTATTGAAATTGAAATGAAATATATTTCATTTTATGTTGACTTTTCAAAATATCTTTGTTATTCTTTCAGCAGAAACAGATTGTAGGAAGTTTAGCATAGGAGGATTGCTATGAGTATTTTAACCTTTATCGGTGCCGGACAGATGGCATCTGCACTGACCTTTCCCACTAGAAAAAATGGACATGAAGTTCGTTTAGTAGGAACCCCTTTAGACCGTGAGATTATCGAGGAAGCGAAAAAAAGCGGTTATCACATCACCTTGAAACGTCAGCTTCCGGAAGGCATCAAATATTATCAGATTGAAGACGTACAGGAAGCCTTGGAAGGATGCGATGTCGTGTTAAACGGTGTCAGCAGCTTTGGTCTGGACTGGTTTGCCGATGAAATGCTCCCCATTCTCCCAGAATCCGCTCCATTGATTTCCGTTACAAAGGGAATGGTGGACACAGAAGAAGGTGAATTAATTCCATATCCTTTTGTACTGGAAGACCGTCTTCCAGAAGGAAAAAAACTGGATATCAACGCCATCGGCGGTCCATGCACCAGCTATGAATTGGCAGATGGAGATCACTCCCACGTGGCATTTTGCGGAAGAAATATGGAAACCTTACAGTTTTTAAAGGATACATTTGCCTGTGACTACTACCATGTCAGCCTTTCCACCGATATCGTTGGGGTAGAATGTGCCGTAGCCATGAAAAATGCCTACGCTCTCGGTGTTACCCTCGCCGTTGGTCTGGCAGAAAAAAGAGATGGCAAGATTGGCGCCATCCATTACAACTCCCAGGCAGCCTTATTTGGTCAGAGTGTTCGTGAAATGACCGCCCTCTTGGAACTGATCCACGGCGGTCCTGAAAATATCATCTACGGTGCCGGCGACTTATATGTTACTGTCTTTGGTGGAAGAACTAGAAAAATCGGTACCCTTCTTGGCCGTGGCCTTACTTTCCAAGAAGCAATGGAAGAGCTTTCCGGTGTAACTTTGGAATCCATCGTCATCGCCACCCGCACGGCCCGCGCCGTAAGAAAGCTGGCAGCTAAAGGTGTCGTTTCCCTGGAAGACTATCCACTTTTAATGCACGTGGATGAAATCATCAACGAGGGCAAAGAAGTGGACATTCCTTGGGATAAATTTACAATGTAATTATAAATTATTTATTCAGGCATTACACAACAATAGGACTTGGGTTTCCCCAAGTCCTATCTTATTTATTCGTATATATAACATCCCTTTGGATCCCAAATGCCAATCCACTTACCGCGTTTTCCTGTTCCCTGTGGTCGTCTGCCGGAAGCAATCTGGCGTTCGGTTCCTACTGTGTTCTTGTTATCCACAAGAATATCATAGACTTCTTCTTTTAGAGCTGGTCGAATACTGTATTTCATAAAACCGCCCCAATCGCCTTTTACCGTCTGGGCCGTCATGGAAGCCGCCTGGGCTGCCGCTTTCACAGCACTTACCTTTCCTTCGATTTTGACTGCCACGGTAGCATCATATCCGTTATACTCATATCCTATGAGGCGCACTTTTCCAGTTTTCACTGCAGTATCTGCCGCCTGGATCGCTGCTGCCAATCCCCGCGTCTCGATTACGCCGATACATCTGCTCAATGCTTCCACCTCCCTTTTTTCCTTTATTGTTGATTACAAATCCTATACTCTTTGGGACTCATTCCATATACAGCCAAAAATTTGGTAGAAAAATAAGTGGCACTGGAAAATCCACAGTCCCTGGCAATCTCCGCCATGGTTTTATCCGTTAAAATAATTTGCTCCGCCGCCCGATTCATGCGAAATTGTGTGAGATATATATTGGGTGAGCTGTTTAAATGATTCTTGAAGCTGCGAAAACATTCGCGTTTACTGATTCCTGCCCTCGCCGCAATCTCCTCCACACCGATATCTTCCCAATAATGTTCCGCAATAAATTGGAGCATTTTTTGAATTCGCTGATTTACCTTTTCCTCTATTCCAGCTGCTGGTGGATACATCTGATACATCCGCTTCCAGATGGCACAGAGCATTTGATAAAAATCATATTCAAATTCCTCTTTTTTATCCTCATAACACTGCATCGCCCTTTGAAGCATCTCCACCAGTTCGTTTTCCTTTAGAATAGCAAAAGAATAGGTCGCATCCTTCACTATAGGATACACATAGCGATCCTGCAGTCGCTCCGGCAGTCCGAGAAATTTTTCATGGAAAACTGCACTGTAATAACAGGCTTCTTTCTCTTTTGCCTGCATGGAATGAAGTACGTTGGTATTGATAAAAAATCCCTGCCCTTCTTCCACCAAATTTTCCTGTCCATTGCATTTTAAAATGATTTTTCCCTTTGTCACCAATCCATATTCCAGTTCATTGTGCCAATGTTCCGGCAACAGCCCTGCCTTATGCTTGGACAAATCCGTATAATACACCTCACAGGGATAATCCGGTGTTCCATGAAGATCATTTTCTTTTGCATCTGGTCCAATCCGCAGTTGTTTCAGCATTTTAGCCATAAACAATCACCTTTTAAAATAAAGGGCATTGATTTCAAACTTCCCTTGTTTGCCCTTCATCTCCTTACTTATTGCAATATTTCTTCCTATAAAGCTGTTCTATGCCTAACATTTCATCAATAAATTCTTCTACATTTTTATATTCTTCCCGGTGCAAAAGCATGCGTTGATCCATCAGTGCAGATAAAACAACGGCATGGCGTCGTTTCACCGGATCATCCAACGCATCATATTCCGGATAGTCAATAATGCTCGTACAGCGAAACAGATTGGAAGTAGCACAAAAGCCAATCATGTCCTTTAACAGATTCGCCTGCACTGATTCCATCAGCCCTTCCACGTTCTGATATATATGCTTTGCATCTTCCTTCCAGTGTGCAAAAAAGTTTCTACAGTAATCTTCAAATAACTGCTGCATAGATGCCAAAATATATGCCTGAAATTCCTGTCGCTCCTGCTCTGTATCATATGACCGAAAAGCGGCACAGATAAACTGTGACATCAAATGACTTTCCAGATATCCAAGATCAAAGGCAACAGGTCCACAGAAGGCATACTCCATATCGATTACCTTCATTAGCCCCTGTCCAACAAAAATGTTGGAGGTATGAAAATCTCCATGAATCAATGCCTCGGACTTATTCATAAATAAATCCCGCATCTTGTAACGCTCCAAAACTACCGCTGGATCCATCACGATATCGCGAACATAGGGATCCAATTCTTCACGAATTTCAAATCCTTCGCCTTCCGTACCGTAAGGATGAGAGACAAAGACCATATCGTCAAAAATACTTCTCATCTTGTGATTATTAAAATGGATCTTCAAATTGCGGAATGTCTCCGTGTCCAGATAGTAGTCCGATGTGTAAAAATGCATCTTCGCTAAAAAGGCTGCTGCATGTTTTGCCAACTCTGGAAACATGATGGATTTGTTCAACTGAAAACGTGAAATCTGCAAATAGGATACGTCCTCTGTAGCAAAAATTCGATTTTCTGCATCAAAAAAGTAGAGTTCCGGTATATATTCCGGTGCAATGGCCTTTCGAAGTTCCATAGATTCATATTCCAATCGACTTCGCTCGGAAGAAAGATCTGAAAATCCTGCCACACGTCCCTCACTTCGCCCCTGCTTTAAAATCAAATTGCAGGTTCCGTCACTGACACGATAAATAAAATTCAAATATCCATCGCCATCTTCTTCCTCTGTCCCCTCTCCAATAGCTGAAATGGTAAGGGGTTTGGAATAATCCAATCCCGGCATATGTTTTTTCAAATATTCTGTGATATTTTCCTTTGTTAAAACAAACATGTTCTTCCCTCTCTATCCATTTTCGTACCGAATTATTATCCTAATTATACTACATCGGCATAAAATTGAAATAGAAATGCTAGTTTTTTAAAGGATTTGGCGCGAATTTTAAATCTTTATTCCATCTCTATATAAGCCTTTACTACCGCTTCATATTCTTTTACATCTGTAATCTTTTCCGCGGTAAAATCATCTCCCTGTACCTTACATCGATAGATATACTGTCCTTCCTCGTCAATCACATCGTCTTTTACCACTGCACCAACCACATAATGCTTGTGGTCATAGTCAAATTCATCCACCACTGCCATCTCCACGTCTGAGCCATCCTGGGCTGTCACGTGAAAGGTAATATATTCCTCATATAAATCTTCCATTACTGTATTTTCATTCATATCATTTTCCTCCTTTTTCTCTATCGTTTCCTTGGTCTGCTCCTTATTCCCATTCAGACTTCCCGTTTCCTCTGCAATGCCAAATACATACTTCGTAACGCTTCGATACTTTTCTCCCTCTTTTAGGATTGTATTTGGAAAATCTGAGATATTGCAGCTGTTTGGGTAGAACTGGGTTTCTAAGCAGAAGGCACCATATGCCTGATGTGGCATGCCACCTTTTCCGCTTTCTTCCTCGCTGAGCCAATTGGCTGTGTAGAACTGAACCCCCGGCATATCCGTATAAAGCTCCATCTTTCTTCCTGTGGTGGTCTCTATCACAATAGCATCCGGCTTTCCAACTTCGTGATCCAAGACATAATTGTGATCAAATCCCTTGCCCTGCTTTAATGGCAAATAGTCTTCCTCCACCTTATCCAAAAACGGTGTCATTTCCCGAAGATCCATCGGGGTTCCGGTAAGATCAATGTAGTTACCGTTTGGCAGCAAATCATCATCGGTTTCTGTAATGGCATGACTGCGAATCATAATCTGATGAGTGCCAAGCTCCATACTCTGGCAACCCTTTAAGTTGTAATATCCATGGTTTGTCACATTGAGAGGCGTATCCTTGTCACTGCGGGCTTCATAGGCAATAACCAGAGCGTTGTCCTCCGTCAAAGTATACTCCACAGAAAGATTTAGATTCCCTGGAAAGCCCTGAGACATGTGTGGATCGATTCGTTTAAAGATAACTGAATTGCTCTTTTCCTCCGGATATGCCTTATATACCTTTGTCTCATATCGATTGTTTCCCCCATGTAGACAATTTCCGGCATTGTTAATGTCCAGCGTATATTCCACATCATTTAATGTAAAACGTCCCTCTCCAATGCGGTTTGCCACTCTGCCAATCACAGCTCCATGACAAGCCACCTCATTTTTTTCATAACCCGCTATGTCATCAAATCCCAAAATGACATCTTCCAAGTTTCCATTTTGGTCTGGCACCAACACATTTTTGATGGTTGCGCCAAAATTAATCACATGCACTTCCATGCCATTTTGATTTTTTAAAATGTATTCTTGAATCTCCTCGCCATTTTTTGTTTTGCCAAAATCTCTTACCTCGATCATTCTCCAAACCTCCTGATCTATCCCCTATTTGCTGCCATTTAACATCCTTTAAAAAACGCCTCTTTTACCTCTTCCACCGGCATATCCTGTCCGGTAAAGAGACGAAATGCTTCTTCTCCTTGCCACAGCAGCATACCTTTGCCACCTACAATGGTCTTTACCCCAGCCGCTTTGGCATCCGCCATCATTTTTGTCTCCAACGGATTATAGACAATCTCTGCCACCACCATGTCTTCTCGGTAAACAGAAGTATCGGAAATCAATGTTTCCCCCGCTCTCGGCGTCATACCAACGCTGGTGGCATTGACTAGGATATCGCATTCTCTTACCTTCTCATAGAGCAATGCCTCATCCTCCAAATCACAGATTTCCACCTGACACGCAGGTACCATCTCCTGGAGCAGGACTGTTTTTTCCAATAATTTATCAAAATTGGCACCTTTTCGGTTAAAGACCTGAATCTTCGCCGCACCATCTAAAGCCAACTGAGCAAAGATGGATGTTCCAGCACCGCCGCCCCCTAAAAGAACGATTGTTTTGTCTTGAATCGAAACACCATGGTCTTCCAAATTTCGCACAAATCCAACACCATCTGTATTGTGACCAATCAGTCTGCCATTTTCATTGACTACCGTGTTGACCGCCCCGATAATCTTGGCTGCCGGAGAAAGCTCATCCATCAAACGGGCAACCTCCGCCTTACAAGGCATCGTCACATTAAAGCCTCTCATATTGAGTAGCTTTGCTGTCTCCAAAAAATCTTTGGCATGTACCGTATCAATGTTAAACACCAGATACGCATAGTCGATTCCCAGTTTTTGAAATCCATAATTGTACATGGCTGGTGATCCGGAATGCTCCACTGGAGATCCAATCAGTCCCAATAATCTTGTTGTTCCGCTAATTCTTTTTTCCATCTTGTGTCACCTCATTTTTGTGTCAACCTGCTTCTGTCTTCTGTCAGACCAAAATCTGCAAATATACTTCCATCCTACTCCAGACTAAAATCTGCAAAATATGCTTCTATCTCTGTTTTTTGCCCCTGCACATAGCCCTGTGCCATCTCCGGTTTTCCACCGCCTCGTCCTTGTAATGCGCCGTTCATCTCCTTTGCAATGCCTCGCACATCCCTCTTTCGACTTCCCAGAACATAGCGATATCCTGCTTCGTCATTTCCAGCAAATACTGCTGCCAAATCCACGCCTTTATCCATCAATTTGTTGGCCAGTTCTCTTGGCTGATTGTCCTCCAGATTGGAATCCACAATCAGTCCCACAGGTGCATTTTCCTCCACAGCAGCCACCTTGTAATCCAGTAATTCATTTACCAGATTCATAATTTGCCCCTTCTGTCGGTATATCTCCTCCTGAAGTTTTTCTACACGGTCTGCCACCAGTTGTTCCTGAGTACAAAGGGAAAGGGCGATGGTTCTTACACTTTCTTCCTTTTCGTTGTAATCTGCCAGAGCTGCAAAGCCACAGAGCATATAAATACGAACGCCGCCTTTGTAATTATGCATATTCACCAGCTTAATCATGCCAATCTGGCCCGTTGTGCTTACATGAGGTGCGCAGCAGGCACAGGTATCGTATCCCGGAATCTCCACAATTCGAACCTGTCCTTCAATCTCTATCTTACTTCGGTAAGTCAAGCCCGGAAGTTCCTCCCTGGTTGGATAAGTCACCACAATAGGGATGTTTTTGGCAACCGCCTCGTTTGCCTCATATTCAATCTGCCGAAGCTGTTCTTTCGTAAGCACTCCGTCAAAATCCAGAGTTACCACTTGACTGCCCAAATGAAATCCCACGTTCTGGAGTCCAAAATGGTGATTTATCAGACCAGATACAATGTGTTCTCCCGTGTGATGCTGCATCTTGGAAAAACGCTCCGGCCAAAAAATTTTCCCACAGATCTCGCTTCCCACTTCCACTGGTCTGTCTGTTTTATGAAAAATCTTTCCTTCCTCTTCCTGCACATCCAGAACCTGTATCGGATCCTTTCCTTCCCCATCTAGCCACATCACTCCAGTATCTGCGGTCTGTCCGCCTCCTTCTGGAAAAAATACCGTCTGATCTAGGACAATTTGATATGCCTCTTCTATTTTTTCACAAGAAAGAACCTTCGCCGAAAATTCTTTCTGCTCATTGTCTTCATAATATAACTTTATTGTCTCCACTTTATTGTCTCCATTCTTGCGCCTAATTTCTTTTTATTATAAAAGCTTTTTTTTAAAGTGGCAACCTTTCTCTTGTCATACCTGCATTTTTCAAGTATAATCGTTTAAGAAAATACTGGGATATCACGAGGTTTTATCCTATTGGTATCTTTTACTCCAACCCAGTTGGAATGTTAGTTTCAGAAAGAACGAGGTATATAGTATGAGCCACGAATTCGATATTGATCAGCCTATCATCCACTTAGAATTGGACGATGGTTCCAAAGTGGAATGTGTTGTAGAAGCTTTTTTCCCTGCTGGTGACTATGATTATATCGCCCTTGCACCTGCAGATGACGAAGAAAGCGAAGTATTTGTTTACCGCTATTCCGAAGATGAAGAAGGCAATCCAGTCTTAGAAAACATCGAATCTGATGAAGAATACGAACTGGTATCCGAAGCCTTTGATGAGATTTTGGATGAGATGGAATTTGATGAATTAGGATTAGAAGAATTATACGAAGACGAGATTGAAGGATTGGATGACTAATCCATCTCCACTTTATCTTTTGTTCTATGAAAAAAGCCTCTAAAAGCTAGAATTACTCTAACTCTTAGAGGCATTTTTTGTCTTTAGTAGGCATTTTTATTGACAAAGCCCTTAAATACTGTAAGAAACAGTATCTTAATATCCAAACCTAAGGTCCAGTTTTCAATATAATAGAGATCGTGTTCAATGCGGCCTCGAATGGAGGTATCCCCACGGAAACCATTGACCTGGGCCCATCCCGTCATACCCGGTCGAACCTGATGTTTGATCATATAGCGTGGAATCTCTTCCTTAAATTTCTCTACAAAGAGAGGGCGTTCCGGTCGCGGGCCAATCAAACTCATATCTCCCTTCAACACATTGAAAAGCTGTGGAAGCTCATCGATACTGGTCTTTCGAATAATCTTTCCGATCGGCGTAACCCTAGGATCATTTTTAACGGTCCAACATTTTTCTTCCTTGCTCTGAGGCTGTACCCCCATAGAGCGGAACTTGTACATCTTAAATGGTTTGTTGTGAAGACCGATTCGTTCCTGACAAAAGAACACCGGCCCTGGTGAACTTTTCTTTACTAAGAGAGCCGTCAAAAGCATCAGCGGTGAAAAAAGTATAATACAGGCCAAGGAACCCACAATGTCCATCGTTCGTTTCACAATCTTATTGGTGGTATTGGTTAGTGGCACATTTCGAATATTGATTACCGGAAGCCCATTGAGATCTTCCGTATAAGGACGGCTGGAGATAATCTTATAATAATCCGGTACAAACTTCGTGTGCGTTCCTGATTTTTCACAGACTGCTACAATCTCTTCCAATTTGCCATATTCCTTCAAACTTAAGGTAATGGCCACTTCGTCCAGATTGTTCTCCTCCAAAAACTTCGGAAGATCCTGTACCGTTCCCACAATTGGTACCCCGCGGTATTCAAAATCAGACTGAAGATTGTCATCGATAATACCGTGAATCATATATCCCCAATGAGGATTGGATTTGATTCGGTCAATGTAGCCTGCTGCCGCCGTACTAAAACCAACCAAGATCAAATGCTTCATATTCTTTCCACCAGTTCGTGTTCGATAGAGAATTTTTCGGACCGTGTAGCGTTCCACCACCATCAAAATGGTACTCATCACATAAAAGATTGCCAGAAGGCTTCGAGGAATATGCTGAATCCGAAAGAAAAAGATCACTGCCAGAAGTGTGGCAATCCCTGTGGAATTGGCTTTTAAAATGTCGAAATATTCAATATATCTAGCCTGATACCGTTTTGGCTGATATAGATGAAACGTGGAATAAAGCAGCAGATACAGTGGAATCAACACTAGCATCATAGGCTGGTACTGACGAAAAATCATATGATACCCTCTCTGATCAAAAAAGACAGAAAAGGATGTCTGAAATCTCATATAATAAGAAAGAGCAAAAGCCAGATACACCACAAGCCCATCTATTATTACCTGTATTCGGTTAAAGACTTTTTGATTTTCTTTAATCATATTTTTTCTCCCAAATGTAAATCTTCATTATTTGCATACTTAGTAATAGTATATCACAAAAAATCCCCTCTTGTATAGGGGTGCTGTTACTGACAAAAGTTATTATTTCAGATTCCTGTGACCATTTTGTGATTCTCATTTTCCCCACAAAATCAAAACAAAACCGACACACTTTTTACACAAAAGATTGCTAAGATATGCCTGTAAATAAAGAGAGGCAAGAGAAAGAAAGGAGCATTTATTATGAGCGATTTCAATTCTAATGATTTTAATACATCTGGCGAATCTGAGAACTATGATGCGTCTACGGAGACAACAAATAATGTATTTGATTCTTCCGAACAAACGATAGACACTGGAGCTGAGAATCCTTATGAAACTTCCAGTCATGTTGATTCCGAAGCATCTGCAGAGTCAGCAGCCAGTCAGGATTCTGGCTACTTCAATCATCTCCATGACCAGTCAGAGGAGGATACCACCTACCACTACGCATATCGAAAGGCAACACCTCCTGTGGAGGAACCAAAGAAGACAAAGAAAAAAGGAAAGGGACGCCGTTTTATAAAATTTGTGGCAGCGGCACTTGCCTTCGGACTTGTGGCTGGCGCAGCTTTCCAGGGCTTTAATGCAGTGTATTACAAGATAAATCCATCTGCAAATCCAGCGAACAGCGCGATTCAAGCTACCACCACATTGACCACCAGCAAAGATACCATTTCCACAACCACAGACCTTTCCCAGACAGTAGAAAACGTTATGCCTTCCATTGTATCCATCACAAGTATTGTGGAACAGCAGATAAGCTACGGATGGTGGGGACAGAGCGGCACACAGGAATCTGAGGGTGCTGGATCCGGTATTATCATCGGTCAGAATGATTCCGAACTTCTTGTAGTAACCAACTACCATGTTATCGAAGATGCCAAATCTCTCTCCGTTGGTTTTATTGATGATTCCAGCGTAGAAGCTTCCGTAAAAGGATACGATTCCGATGCAGATTTGGCTGTTGTGTCCGTTCCAATGAATAAATTAAATGACACAACCAAATCTTCTATCAAGGTTGCAACCCTTGGAGATTCCTCCGCATTAAAAGTTGGAGAACCAGCCATCGCCATCGGTAACGCCTTAGGCTATGGTCAGTCCGTTACTGCCGGTTATGTCAGCGCAAAAGATCGTGAAGTTGCCCTGACTGACAAGACTATGACTCTTCTTCAGACAGATGCAGCCATCAACCCTGGTAACAGCGGCGGCGCACTTTTAAATATCAAAGGCGAAGTTATCGGTATCAATACGGTAAAATACTCTGATACAACGGTAGAAGGTATGGGATATGCCATCCCAATTGACACTGCAAAACCTATCATCGAGGCACTGATGAATAAGGAAACCATTCCTGAAAGCCAGCAGGCATATCTTGGTATTTCCGGAAGTGATATTACAGAATCCTACTCTCAGCAGTTAGGTCTTCCAGAAGGAATCTATGTGCAGGAAGTACAGCAGGGATCTCCTGCAGAAAATGGCGGTATTTACGCTGGTGATGTTATCATAAAATATCAGGGTAATTCCGTTACATCCATGGAAAGCTTGATTAACAAAATGGGCAACAATAAGGCCGGTGACGAGGTAATCATCACTGTATCCAGAAGAACGCAGCTTGGTGAATTTGAAGAAAAAGACTTAACGATTACCTTAGGTGCAAAATCTGAACAAAAATAAATTTCCCTTTTTCCAAAGGAAAATATTTTAACTAAAAAAATAGGTAAATCCGAGGAAACTTCTCCTTAGATTTACCTATTTTTTTATTCTTTTCCCTTTACCAGAAAATCTGCAATTCTCTTGGCTGATTTTCCATCCATATATCGATAGGATTCCTTTACAAAATCGTGAAGCTTTTCTTTTCTATAATCTTCTCTTTGTATCACATCCAAAAGTTCTTCTGTTGTTTTTACCACCGGACCCGGCACATAGGTTTCATAATCCCGATAAAAACCTCTTCCGTGATCAGAAAATTCCTCCAAATCATAGGCAAAAAATAGCATTGGTCTTCGGTAAATGCAATACTCAAAGATAATGGAAGAATAGTCTGTAATCAAAATGTCCGTCACCATCAACAAGCTATTGATACTGTCATAGCCTGAAAAATTCACGATTTTTTCTTTCAAGTCCTCCGGAAATTGAAAAGAGGATGCCACAAATGGGTGTAAGCGCAGACCAAGACAGTATTCCTCCGGCAATTGCTCCGCCATCTTTCTTACATCCAAGTAGATCTTTGGATCCTTCACCTCATGATCTCGAAAAGTTGGGGCATAGAGGATAATCTTTTTTCGCCGCAATTCCGGATACTGCCGATAAAATCGTTCTTTTCTCATGCGAATCTGGCTTTCCGAAAAAAGAAGGTCTGTCCTTGGAAGTCCCATCACCTTTACCTTTTCTAAAGGAACGGAAAAACATCCACTGTAGAGTTCTCTCGTAGCCTCTGAATTGACAATCAGGTAGTCAATGTTGCTGTTGGCTCTTTTTTCCAGTTCATAGAGCTTTCCTTCATTCACATCCTGACCAAATTTCTTAATGGTTCCCGTGCCATGCCAAAGTTGCACCACCTTGGTATTTTTTCGCACCTTTAAATATGCCATAGGCAAAAAGGCATTATCCATAAAGATATACTCTGCTCTTGCCATCTTCCAGGATTTCTTTAGGAAAAAGACACAGGCTCTTCTTCCTTTTCCCTCTCCAGAAAAGTCCGTATCCCTTCTCACCAAGCGTTCTCCCTTGGTGCCATAATTTTTCTCCATATAGGAAAATAATACCGATACATTGCCTTCCGATCCAGAATCGTGGGTCATTACAAGAAAAGCCGTATTTTTCTTTATCGGAAACAGCTTAAATATTGTATAAAAGAAAGCAAATATGCGATATCCCATTTCTTTCATTCTATTTCCTCCTCATCCGAAACTCTATTTTACTGTTTTGTTACCTCTTCCACTAATTTAAGGATTTTCTCCGCTGCCCTTCCGTCATCCACATGGTTGTATTTCTCATGAAAAGCCTCGTATTTCTCCTGCCACTGACTCTTTTCATAGTGCAAAATATCTGTAAGAAGCTGCTCCGTATCCTTAGAAATTGGTCCCGGCGCTTCCTCCAAAAAGTCAAAATAGAAGCCTCGCAGACTATCCTTGTAATCTTCCAGATCATAGGCAAAGAAAAACATCGGTCTTTGTAAAATGCTGTAATCAAACATGACAGAAGAGTAATCGGTAATCAGAAGATCTGCTGCCAAATACAGCCTTGCAATATCCACCTTCTCATCGAAGCTATATACAAAGCCCTTATAGGCGCTCCAATCAATCTGATCTGCCACCAGATAGTGATATTTCACTAAGATCACATATTCCTCCCCCAGCACTTCTCTTGCCCGGTCAAAGTCAAGAGGGGACACAAATTTGTATCTGCCCTGGCTGTAAAAGGCATTGTCCCTCCAGGTAGGAGCATAGAGAATTACTTTCTTATGAGGGGGAATTCCCATTTTTTCTTTCCATGCCTTGATTTCCTCTTTGGTATTTCCATAAAACAGAATATCATTTCTAGGATAACCAATCTCCAGGATTGGCTTATACTCAAAGGCAAAACAGCGGCGAAAAATCTCCGTGGAAAAATGGTTCTGAGAAATCAAGTAATCCCATGTGGCTGTATTTTTACGAAAGGCCTCATGGTATTCCTCAATGGAGGCACTCACCACAGAATCAATCCGCTCCATATCCAAAGCCAGCTTCTTTAGTGGCGTACCATGCCAGGTCTGAATATAGGTGGTATCTTTTCTCTTGATCAAGAACTCTGGCTGTCTGCAGTCAAAAATCCAAACGCCACCGATGGCCATATAGTACAAATAACGCATTCTTGCCCGCTTTACTATCTTGGCATTTCCGGGAATTTCCTGCTGCGGATGTTCAAAAAACCAGACACAGCGATATTCCTTGTCCAAGCCCTGCTCCACGAATTTCTCATAAATGGCTCTGGGATTTCCCGTATAATTGCGTCCTAGATTACTCTCAAAAAGAATCGTCTTTTTTTGCACCGGCAACAGACGCACCATTCCTCTATAACACTGAACCGTTATTTTTTTTATTATCCTTCTTAGCTTATTTTTCATGCTATACCTCGTATAAAGAAAAAGGGAGCGCCATGCACTCCCCTCCTTACATTTTAATAACCACCTGTTTTCTGCAAATATACTTCGCTGACAGAATCAATATCTCCTGCAGAGATGATCTTGCCCTTCTCCAACAAAATGGCTTTGTTGCAAAGTCTCTTTACCTGCTCCAAAGAGTGAGATACGAAAAGCACGGTAACATCCTTGTCGAACATACCCATAATCTTCTTTTCACTCTTCTTTCTAAACTTAGCATCTCCAACAGACAATACTTCATCCAAAATCAGAATCTCTGGCTCTACTACCGTCGCAATAGAGAAACCAAGACGAGCCTTCATACCGGATGAATAGTTCTTGATCGGTACGTCGATGAAATCTCCAAGTTCCGAAAATTCCACGATCTCTTTATATTTGGAATCCAAAAATTCTCTAGAATATCCCAGCACAGAGCCATAGAGATAGATGTTCTCTGCACCAGTATACTGAGGGTCAAAACCTGCTCCAAGTTCCAGAAGAGGTACCACTCTTCCCTTGGTGGAAACAGAACCCTCTGTTGGCTTCAATACGCCGGCGATTACCTTTAACAGGGTACTTTTTCCCGCTCCATTGAGACCTAAGATACCCAGACGATCGCCCTTTTCCAGGGTAAAGTTTACATCCTTTAACGCCCAGAACTCATTATATGAAATCTGATGTTTCAGTGCCTTTATCACGTACTCTTTCAGATTATCTACCTTTTCTTTACTCAGGTTAAACTTCATTCCTACGTGTTCAACCTTCAATACTGTCTTTGCCACAGCGTTTCCTCCTATAAGTACAAGATAAAGTCATCCTGTTTACGAATAAATAAAACAACACCTACAATAAGTGCGCCAAAGGCACAGATGGTTGCGTAGCACAGATGATACAGCTCCATTGGCTGTCCGTACACTGCATTTCTAAAGATGGCAATGATAGAGTACAGCGGATTAATCTTGAATACCCATCCATTTCCAGTGCCAATAACCTTCTCTGTCTTGTAGAAGATAGCACAAGTATACATAATAAGCATCAAACCAACACTCCAGATATATTCCATATCACGGAAAAATACCGCAATGTTGGACAGAATCAGTCCCACGCCCAATACCAAAATAAAAATTAAGATCAACGGTACCACCGCCTGAATCAGATAAATGGTTGGTCTAACCTTTAATACAACGGCAACCACAAACAGTACAATAAGAGAAATCAGGAAAATGACATACTCATAAATAACTGTTGACAATGGATACATATACTTTGGCACGTACACTTTCTTAATCATAGCTGCATTTTGCCTTACGGAACGCATGGCAGTCTTTGTTGCTGTGGAAAAGAAAGAATACAGCAGACGACCAGTTAAGACATAAACTGGGAAAGTCGGATCATCTTTTCCAAATAAGGTTCCGAATACTAGACAGAGTACCATCATGGTCATTAATGGCTCCAGCAGAGTCCAGATAATACCAAGATAGGAACGTCTGTATTTCAACTTAATTCCTTTCTTTACCAGTTCGTTCAGCAAAAAACGATACTTGGCAAAGTTCTTCATATATTGCTTCATATCTTATCTCCATTTCTTCGTAATAAGCAACAAGATTATACTACGAATTATTTTTATATGCAACAGTTTCTTCTTATTACTTACGAAACAGTGAAGCAGCAGACCATCTGACAAGATGGATTTTCCTTAGAATCTGCCGCTTTCCTATACTGTTACAGATCAAAAACCCGTTCTACTGTTCTCTTGGAAGCATTTCCATCGTCCACGCTACAGAACCTCTCATAGAATTCCTCGTAGCGCTCTTTGTACTGCTCTGTAATCTGATCAATGTTCTGGATGGCATCAATCACTTCCTCTGTGGTGTACACCAATGGTCCTGGCACTTCTGTGTTGATATCAATGTAGAAGCCACGAAGAATGTCTCTGTATTTCTCAATGTCATAGGTATAGAAAAGTACCGGACGTTTCAAGTTCGCATAGTCAAAGAATACGGAGGAATAATCTGTAATACACAGATCAGAAACCAGATAAATCTCTGTGATGTCATCGTATTTACTTAAGTTAATGGCGAAATCTTCCACCCCTGTCACATCCAGATTGTCCGCCACATAGTGGTGCATACGAAGAAGAATCACATACTCATCTCCCAATGCTGCCTTCATCTTCTGGAGATTTAACTGCAGCTGGAATTTGTACTGTCCGGGCTTATAATACTCATCATCACGCCATGTTGGTGCATAAAGAATAGTTTTCTTATCCTGCGGAATTCCCAATTTCTTCTTCAGATTTTCTGCAATTTTTTCTTTATTTGGATGGTAAAGTAAGTCATTTCTAGGATATCCTACTTCCAGCATCTCATTGTCAAACTTAAAGCAGCTTCGGAAAGTCTTTGTGGAAAATGGATTGGCTGCAATGAGATAATCCCACTCTGCTCTCTGACGATAGAACTGTGCCTTGTAATGAGGATCTGCAGAAGTTACTTCTTCCTGATCAAATACAAGCTTTTTCAGCGGTGTTCCATGCCATGTCTCCAAAAATACCTGTCCCTCTCTCTTTACAAACCAGAGAGGCTGTCTTACGTTAAATACAAAGTATTTACATTTTGCCAGATAATAAGCATATTCCTTAGAGAACCGTTTTACCACGGTGGCACCATAAGGCGGCTTTGTACCGTTATTCAATACCCAGATAAATTTATAATCCTTTGTGTTGTGGTTTGCCAAATATTCATAGATATATTTTGGGCTATCGGAATAGTTCTTTCCGAAGAAAGTCTCAAACATCACCCATTTTTCCTCGATTGGCTCTTTGGAATATTTATTTTTGTACAGATATTTGTATAACTCGTTGCGGTTTCTTACAATCTTTTTGGCCTTGATTACTGCCAAATGCTGATTGGAAATCTTCGTTGCCTTCTCCACATCCCTGTTGATGGCTGCCTGTACCACTTTCTTTTTGTAGCCATGCAGCTCTCGCAAAATCTCTGGATGGGTGTCTGCAAGCAATCTTCCGATGGTCTCAAATCGAGTGGTTCTCCAGCTCTTTTCCACACCGCGACGAAGTTTGGATGCGAAATAATTGGTGTAGAAATTCACCAATTTGCGATCTAAGGTCTTACGGATTTCTCCTTCCCCATCCACCAGACTGCGGCAATACTCGAAGACCTCCATCTGCTCTTCCATACGGGTGCCTACCCCAGACTGAGAAATTGCCGGCATACTGACAGGGTCGTTGTGCTTTCTCTTAATATAGAAAGCCGTTGGACAGTAGGCAAAGCTTCTCGTATATTTTAACAATTCCACTACAAAGGACATATCTGCATAGAGATAGAACTGTTCTGGGAATGTAATCTTTCTTTCCAACAAGAATTCTCTGCGAATCAGCATATGAAGGGACGAAATGTTTCGCATGCCTCTTCTGGTACGAAGCAGCTTGTGCATCGCCATCTCGTAGTCAGAAAGCTGTACTGTATCGTCGTCCGCTTCCACGTCTGCCTCTCCGCCGTCATCCTTCATCTCGTTAGCATCGTCCAGGTTGCGTCGCTCCTCTGTCACCCCAAGATACACCTTGCGGCTAAACCAGGTATATCGCTTTCTTCCATAGACAACATCGGCTCCCGTCTCTTTCTCCTTATCCAGAAGAATCTGTAATGTATCTTCATAGAGATAATCATCACTGTCCAGGAAATACACATATTCCCCTTCTGCTGCTGCTAATCCGGCATTTCTTGCTACAGAAACACCAGGTTCCGCCCCTTTTACTTCAACTACCTTCAAGCGAAGGGACTCTTTATATCCATCAATCAGGTCCTGTATCTCCTCTTCCACATGATCCAGCACCAAAATCGTTTCAAAATCCTCTAACTGACTGTCTTTCAAGCTTGCCAGACAATCCTCCAAATACTGTCTGTACTTGTAAAATGGAACAATAATACTAAGTTTCATTGCATTCCTCCTTACCTGATCTATGGTTTCCTCCGTCCTATTTTTCGCTGTGTTTTCAGCTATAAAACGGTAAATCCGTTACTCATTATCTTACTTTTCCTGTCTTTTGTCAAACCTTTGCCGACTCTGGTCCAAAGATTGGTTCAAAAATTCGTTTCTTTTCATTTTTTTGCTGGAGTTGCCTTTTTTCTGCTGCTTCACAGAAATATCTCTGGGCTTCTCTTCGTTCTTCTCCCTCTGTTTCCGGCTTTTTGTAGGTGCCATCTTCCTGCATCATATGGGCTTTTCGATTGTCTGCCAACTGAATCGCAAGAATCTCTTTTACCCGTTCTTTTAAGTCTTCATCTTCCACAGGAAAAACGATCTCCACTCGTCGTTCCAGGTTGCGAGGCATCCAATCTGCACTTCCCAGATATACTTCTTCATGTCCCCCATTGTAAAAATAAAAAATCCGGCCATGTTCTAAAAATTGTCCCACAATGGAACGAACTTCGATATTTTCACTAAGCCCTGCTCTTCCGGCAATCAGACAGCAAATTCCCCGCACAATAAGCTGAATCTTCACCCCAGCGCAGGAAGCTCTGTAAAGAGCACAAATCATATCCGGATCGCAAAGAGAATTCATCTTCGCCACAATGCGGGCTTCTTTTCCCTCCATTGCGTTTCTCGTCTCTCTTCCAATCAGCTCCAGAAATTTATGTTTTAACCAAATTGGCGCCACTGCAAGTTTTTCCCAGTGCGCCGGTTCAGAGTAACCGGAAAGCATATTAAAGACCGCTGTGGCATCCTCTCCAAATAGGTCATTTGATGTAAAAAAGCCCAAGTCTGTGTATCGCTTTGCTGTGGAATCATTATAGTTTCCCGTTCCCAAATGAACGTATCGCTTGATTCCCTCTGCCTCTTTTCGCACCACCAATGTAATCTTGCTGTGGGTTTTTAATCCTACCAAACCGTAGATTACATGGCATCCTGCCTGCTCCAGCTTCTTCGCCCAGACAATATTGTTGGCCTCATCAAATCTTGCCTTTAGTTCCACCAGGACGGTGACCTGTTTGCCATTTTCCGCCGCCAGGGCAAGGGAAGTAATAATAGGGGAGTGACCACTGACCCGGTATAAGGTCATCTTAATGGCCAACACATCGGGATCCACTGCCGCCTGATGAATAAACCATAGAACAGGATCAAAGCTGTCATAGGGATGATGCATCAAAACATCCTTCTTCTTAATCTGTTCAAAAATCGTCTCATCCAGTCGAAGATTCTCCACTGGCTGCGGCTCATAAGGCGTCTCTTTCAGCCTGGAAAGTCCCTCCAAATCATATAGTTTCATCAGAAAAGTTAAATCCAGTGGACCATCGATAGCATAAATGTCCACCTTTTGTACTCCCAGCTGTCCCTCTAAGTAAGCTGCCAGTTCCGGTTCCATGCCCTCCTCATATTCCAACTTGATAACTTCTCCCCACTGTCGTCTTCGCACCTGTCTTTCAATTTCTTTTAAAAGATCTTCCGCCTCCTCCTCGTCAATGGTAAGGTCAGCATTTCGCATAATACGATAAGGATAGGCGCATTTTACCTCATAATTTAAAAATAATTGATGGATATTTCGCTCAATGACCTGTTCCAGCAACAAAACTCTTCGCTCTTCCCCTTCTTTTTGAGGCAACGTAATAACTCTTGGAAGCACCGATGGCACCTGTACGGTAGCCACCTCGTATCCCTTTTCCCCGGATTTATTTTTTATGAGAGCGGCTATATTTAAGGTTTTATTCCGAATCAGTGGAAACGGTCGGGAGGAATCCACCGCCATCGGTGTCAACACCGGATAAATATTTCGATGGAAATAGTCATCCACATACTCTCCCTCTTCCTCTGTCAGCTCCTCATGCCTGGAAATAAAATAAATGCCTTCCTGAGCTAACTCTGGAATCAAAGACTGATTTAGTACTTGATATTGTGCCTCTATCATGCGATGGGTCTCCACTGCAATAGCAGCTAACTGTTCTCCCGCGGTCATCCCCGCCAAATCTTCCTTGGTGTATCCAGCATGAATCATATCTTTTAGTGAAGCCACCCGTACCATAAAAAATTCATCCAGATTGGAAGCGGTAATCCCCAAAAAATTCACTCGCTCCATCAAAGGATTTTCGCTGTCACAGGCTTCCTTTAGGATTCGATCATTAAACTGAAGCCAGGAAAGCTCCCGATTGGTAAAATTCTTCGGTTCGTTAAAGCTGTTTTTTTCTTGCATGTCTCAAATCCTCTTTATATCTTGCGCTGTTTTCCGGGAATCAATCTCTTTTTCCCAGTCGAATCTTAAGTCCATAGATTTCCTCAAAAAATTCTGCCTTTGGTTTTAGCAAACTCCGTTCCAGGGTAATATCCTTACTGCTCTCATAACAGATCCAAAGTTCATGTTCTTTTCGTTTTACACTGCATCCGGCAAGTTTCTGGGTGTGACTTCGATCCAGTACATTGGAAAGCCTTAGAATCGCCGTCAGTTTTGCCACCAAAAGATACTCCTCCGCCTCATCGGCATGCATCTCCTCATAGGTTGGAAGCTCCTTCGTGTTGTGATATACAATCAGCGCCAGCATTTTTCTTTCTCGATGAGAAAGACCAATAATCTCTGTGGACATAATGAGCTGGTAGCCGTTGATTCCCGGTTCATTCATGTTAACAAATTTACCGCACTCGTGAAGGATGCAGGCCAACTGCAAAAGCAAGCGTTCCCTCTTTCCAAGTCCATGATACCGCTTGGTATGATCAAAAATCTCCAACGCCAATTTGGTAATAAAGTTGGTATGTTCTTTATTGTAGCGGTACCGTTTTGCCATATTTTTGGCTGCCGCCACAATATCCTCGTCAAAGTCATGCAGCGGAACCAACTGTTCTGTTCGCTCTCCGAAATCCACCGCCATACCATCACAGAGATTGGTCTTGGTAAGCCAAATCATATCTGCCTTGGACTGGCTTAAGAAAATTTTATATATAATAATAGAAGGAATCAGCAGTCTCGCTGCCTCATAGCTAATGCCGTACTCGATGGCAAGCTGTTTGGAAGTGGCGCGCCGGAGTTTTTTGTAGATGTAATCTACCTGTTCCTTGGTAAGATACTCCGTAATATTTAATTCCGGTGCTATCTTTCCCCAGGTAAGGGAACTGTCCCCAATGGCAATGACATGTTTGATGGCCTTTTCTTTCAAATAAATGCTCCGGAATGTATTTATCTCATAGTTGATGTATTCCTCCATAATGGAGGCATACTCCAAGCTGCTTTTTTCTACCTCTGAAAGGGCATTTTGGGTGCGCAACGCCCCTATACGAATATTCTGGGTTACGTGAAGTACCTGTTTGTCAAACAGGGAAATCTGCACCGTATTGGAACCGATATCCAATATGGCTGTCTTTTTTTGTACCAGCTTATGAAATTCCCCCTTCAGTGTAATTCCCTTATACATCAAAAGCCGCATTTCAGAATTGCTTGGCACCTTCAAATCAAATCCTGTACGAAGCTTAATCTGATGCACCACCATCTCTCGATTCTTTACAATGCGAATGGCACTGGTGGCCATGCACTCCACCTTTTTCACCTGATATTCCGCCAATTTGTTCTTAAATCCCAGCAGCACCTCACAGATTTTTTCTACCTGTTCCGTACTAATCTTCTCGCCCCCATAAGCCACCTTACTGATATCCAGATATTGGGTAACGTAATCAATCTGTCGAATGCCCTTGTCTTTTGAAATCTCATATATTTTTAAGGAAATTTCCTGTGAGCCAACCACAATGGCTCCATATGTAAAATAAGCCAAACTGTCCTTCCTTTCTGCTTTTCTTCCACTTTTGCAGTTTTCTTTTATTGTACTAAATTGCAGAAAAAAACTCAATGGATATGAAAAAGAACACGAACCTGTTTTCACAAGCCGTGTCCTTCTCCCACACTTACTTTTATATCTTATAAAGAGGATATCAATCCCATGGAGACCGGAAAAACAATCTCCATCAGCCTCTCGGCATCAATTTTAACAGCACCCCTGTGCGATCATGGCATTGGCTACTTTCTCAAATCCAGCGATATTAGCGCCCACAACATAGTTTCCTGGAGCACCATATCGTTCTGCTGCATCTGCCATATTGTGGCAGATATTTACCATAATATCATGAAGTTTTGCATCTACTTCCTCAAATGTCCAGCTCAGACGTTCGCTGTTCTGTGTCATCTCTAAACCAGAAGTTGCAACACCGCCGGCATTTGCGGCCTTACCAGGAGCAAATAAGAGACCATTCTGCTGAATGTATTCTGTCGCTTCCAATGTAGTAGGCATGTTGGCACCTTCTGCTACCGCCATACAGCCGTTTGCTACCAGAAGTTTTGCATCCTCTAATAACAGTTCATTCTGTGTTGCACATGGAAGAGCCACATCACAAGGCACACTCCATACACCGCGTCCTTCGTGATATTCTGCATTTGGACGAGCTGCCACATACTCTGTGAGTCTTGCACGTTTTACTTCTTTTACTTCTTTTAAAGTAGCAACATCAATTCCGTCTGGATCATATACCCAGCCTGTAGAATCAGAGCAAGTAACTGGTTTTGCACCTAACTGCCATGCTTTCTCGATAGCATAGATTGCCACGTTACCTGCACCAGATACGGCACAAACTTTGCCTTTGATGTCTTTTCCATTTAATTTGAGCATCTCTGCTGTTAAATATAATAAGCCATAACCAGTTGCCTGTGTTCTTGCAAGAGAACCACCGTATGTCAGGCCTTTACCAGTTAAAACGCCTTCCCATACGTTGCGAATCTTCTTATACTGTCCAAACATGTATCCGATTTCACGAGCGCCTGTTCCGATATCACCAGCAGGTACGTCAGTGTCTGCTCCAATGTGTTTGCAAAGTTCTGTCATAAAGCTCTGGCAGAATGCCATGATCTCTCTGTCTGATTTTCCCTTAGGATCAAAATCACTTCCGCCTTTGCCGCCGCCCATAGGAAGTCCTGTGAGGGAGTTTTTAAATACCTGTTCAAAACCAAGGAATTTGATAATACCAAGGTTTACAGAAGGATGCAGTCTGATGCCGCCCTTGTAAGGTCCGATAGCACTGTTAAACTGTACACGGTATCCTGTGTTCACCTGTACATTTCCCTTATCGTCTACCCAAGGCACTCGGAAAATAATCTGGCGTTCTGGTTCCACGATTCTCTCCAATAAACCTTCTCTTTTATATAACTCTTCGTTCTTTTCTACGATAGGACGAAGAGAGTTCAATACTTCTTTCACCGCCTGATGGAATTCTGGCTGACTTGGATTTTTCTTCACTACTGACTCAATAACCTGATCTACATATGACATAACGTAATCCTCCTTAAGATGTCCTATTCGGCAGCATAATCACTTTACTAAGTTAGTGTACTGCTTTTTTCTATTTGGATTCTATCACAGTTGTTTTCAATACGCAAGAAAAAAATGAAATTTTCAAAAAAGAAAATTTCATTTTTTCCTAACTTTTTTCTCTTTTATTTATTTTTCACATAGTTTAACAAAACTTTTTTATTTTTTTCCGTCAAAAATTCTCCGTTTCTTCTATTTTTTCATTTTCTCCTTGAAATTCGAGAATGACTGTAGTAAAATACGAAGAGTAGTTGCTGGAATAGCTCAGTTGGTAGAGCACTTCACTCGTAATGAAGGGGTCGAGGGTTCAAGTCCCTTTTTCAGCTTAGTAAAATGTCGGGTATTTCTTCGGGAAGTATTCGGCATTTTTATTTTGACATTTCTCATTATTTCACTTGAACCGTGATAGTTGCCTTCACTTTTCCACTGGATACTGTAATCTTTGCTATACCAGCTTTCTTAGCGGTAATCTTTCCATTACTTACTTCCACAACCTTCTTATTACTCGTTTTCCATGTTAATGCGGCATTCGCTGTACTTGGTGTGACTCTCCAGTCTAAGAACTGAACTTTTCCTGTCTTTACTGTGATAGATTTCTTCGTAAATTTCAATTTTGTCACTTTCTTTGCAGAATCGACTTTTACTTTTACCTTCACAGATTTTTTACCTGCTTTGACAGTAATGATTGCTGTGCCTTTCGCTTTTCCGGTCACCTTTCCCTTTGCATTTACTGCAGCAATTTTATTATTACTTGTGGCAAATATCACTTTGTCTGTGGAATCCAATGGCGTAACGATGGTGGAAATCATTGTGCTCTTTCCCTTAGCTAGATACACGGTCTTCTTTGCTGCCGTTACTTTTGTTGTCGGAACAACTACCGTTACCTTACAGGTTGCCTTTTGTCCGCTTCCATCTGTTGCTGCCGCTGTAATGAAAGCGGTACCGCCTTTGATACCGGTTACATTACCATTTTCATCTACAGATGCCACCTCTGGCTTGTTGCTCGTCCACTGTAAAACACCATTTGTGACACCCACAGGTCTTGCCATTGCAATCAAATTGAGTGTTTTTCCCTTTTTTACTTCCGCTGTTGTCTTGTTAATTAAAATACCATTTGCATAGACAGGATATACGGTAACTGTACAGGATGCCTTCACTCCATTATGAGCCGTGGCCGTAATCACTGCTGTACCTTTGCCAGTGCCATAAACCATACCACTTTGACTAACTGCTGCTACATCTGTATTACTGCTTGTCCATGTTACGGATTTATCTGTTGCATTTGTTGGTGCCAATGCTGCAGATAGCAAGGTTTTAGAACCTATATTTACTGCCAGAGCAGATTGATTTAAGGTAACCGCTGTTACAGGAATTCTTCTCGTTTCTTCTACTGGCTTCTTGGTGTCACCAAAATAGCCCAGCATAAAATTGTAGGACTTGATACCATTCTCGTCGTAGGCATGCAATTCAATGAAACAAGTCTGTCCTTTTTTTAATTTTGCAACTACATATGTCTCATCTTCATCCCATTCCATATATTTATATTGACCATCCACATAGATATTCGCATACCAATTTGTCCCTTTATCACCAGATCTTTTTATTTTATCTGTATTCTGAAGAACGTGGTACCCATCATATTGTGCTACAAATTTTAAATAAGTTGACTGATACACTGTTTTTAATCCACCCGTTCCATCATCCACTTCTTTCATCTTTACAGAAACGGATGTCTTTGTATTATATGAAAGGTCTCTATAATTCTTCCCTGCCTTTTTCAGATTTTCCTCCATACTGGCAACAGTAAAATCAAAAGGTGCAGAAGTAGCATATACCTTTTTTTCACCATTTACGTAACGATATGCTTCCAATACTGCAGGATAAGCACCAGCTACATGATCACGTATATTATCTAAATATGTATCGTTCACCCAACGAAGACCGACATACCATGAATTTTTCTTCCAAGTTGCACTGCTAAAATTATGACTCTTTATCGTATCCGTTTTCCCGTCATCATAGGTTAAAATAAAATCAATACTTCCATCGTAACATTTATACTCTTCCGATGTATCGAAAAGATTATTCATATATGGTTCTATCTTCATTACTTCTATTTTGCATATATTTCCGTTTGTTCCACTCTCCGCAGCAGCCGCCACTGCTGTCAAGCTAGTATTTCCCAATGCCATGCACAAGATCAACAACAACGCTAACATTCCTTTTACATATTTTTTCATCGCGTCCTCCTTTCACTTTATTGTTCCTATAATTGGCTGTGATATTATCTATCATGCATTTCTTCATAAATTTCCTCTCTTCCCCCTTCTCTATTATTTTTAAGAAATATCCTGTCAATTATCACAATAGTATATCCTCATTATACCCCTCATCAAGGGATACATCAATAAAACTTACAGATAATTATATGTATTTTTATTTATTTCCAGACAACTATAGCCATGTTTTTGAAAATATTTCATCAAAAAAAGGACACAGTCCCTCCCACTAGTGGGAAACTGTGTCCTACTTTTAGTTGCACGTCTTATTTGGCAACAATATTTACGATTCTGCCAGGTACATAGATTTCTTTTCTTACTGTGCCTGTAATTTTGTCTCCGAGAAGGGCTTTTGCCTGTTCGATGACATCTTCTTTTGCTGCATCAGCGGCAATGCTCATAGTGCATTTTGTCTTGCCGTTTACCTGAACAGCGATTTCTACTTCATCATCTTTCATCTCGTTCTCATCATAAGTTGGCCATGTCTGATGGAATACGCTTCCTTCTCCACCTAACTGCTCCCATAATTCCTCACCTACGTGTGGAGCAAATGGTGCAATTAAGATTGCCATGGTCTTTAATGTTTCTTTATCGATAGCCTGTTTCTTGGAAAGTTCGATGAACTTGTTGTTGTATTCCATGAAACCACTGATTACTGTGTTTAAGCTGAAAGATTCCAGACGTGTTGTGATGTCATATACCATCTTATGACGAAGTTTTGTGGCTTCTTTGGATGGTGCTGCATCCTTTTCTGCATTGTCTGTTACCAATTTCCAGAAACGGTTTAAGAAACGGTATACACCGTCAATGCCTCTTTCATCCCATTCAGAATCTAATTCTGGTGGTCCTACGAAGAGTTCGTAGAGTCTTAAAGAGTCACATCCGTAGTCTCTTACAAGATCATCTGGAGATACTACGTTTCCTTTGGACTTACTCATCTTGATACCGTTCTTACCAGTGATCATACCCTGGTTGAAGAGTTTCTTGAATGGTTCGTCAAAGTCTACTACACCGATATCGTATAAGAATTTGGTGTAGAATCTAGAGTAAAGTAAGTGAAGAACGGCATGTTCTACACCACCGATATACATATCTACTGGCAGATATTTCTCTGCTGCTTCTTTGGATACCAATGCTTCTTTGTTCTTGCTGTCTACATAGCGTAAGAAATACCAAGAAGATCCCGCCCACTGAGGCATGGTGTTTGTCTCTCTCTTGGCTGGTTTTCCACAGCATGGACATGTAGTATTTACCCATTCGTCAATGTCAGCAAGTGGAGATTCTCCAGTTCCTGTTGGCTGATATGCTTCTACTTCTGGGAGAAGTAATGGAAGTTCTTCCTCTGGTACTGGCACTGCGCCACAGTCTGGACAGTGTACGATAGGGATTGGTTCTCCCCAGTAACGCTGACGGGAGAATACCCAGTCACGAAGTTTGAAGTTCTCTGTCTTACGTCCAATGCCCATCTCTTCGATCATCATTGGAGCTTCTTTCTTGAGTACAGATGATTCCATGCCATTCCATTCGCCGGAATTAACCATGGTTCCCACTGCATCTGTGTAGGCTTCTGTCATATTTTCGATGGCTTCGCCGTCCTTAGCGATAACCTGAATGATAGGGATATTGAACTTCGTTGCAAATTCAAAGTCACGATCGTCATGAGCAGGTACACACATAATAGCACCGGTACCATAATCTGCTAATACATAGTCAGATAACCAGATAGGTACTTTTGCACCGTTTAATGGGTTGATGGCATAAGTTCCTGTAAATACACCTGTTTTTTCTTTGTCCTGAAGACGGTCTACGTTGGATTTCATAGAAGCATCAAAGATATATTTTTCTACCGCTTCCTTGTTCTCCTCTGTGGCTAAAGATGCTGCCAGCGCGTGTTCTGGAGCAAGTACCATAAAGGTTGCACCGTGAAGAGTATCTGGTCTTGTGGTGTATACGGTGATCTTCTCGTCTCTTCCTTCCACTGGGAAATCAACTTCTGCACCGTAGCTCTTTCCAATCCAGTCAGCCTGCATCTTCTTAACTTTTTCTGGCCAGTCAAGTTTATCTAAATCATTTAAGAGGCGATCTGCGTATTTTGTGATCTTTAACATCCACTGTTTTAAGTTTTTCTTTGTAACAGGAGCGCCGCATCGTTCACAGCATCCGTTTACTACTTCCTCATTTGCAAGACCTGTCTTACAATCCGGACACCAGTTGATTGGCATCTCTTTCTCGTATGCAAGACCTGCTTTGAACATCTTTACAAAAATCCACTGTGTCCATTTGTAGAACTCTGGATCTGTTGTATTTACTTCCATATCCCAGTCATAGATCGCGGCGATCTCGTTGATCTGGCGTTTGATATTGGAAATGTTCTGTTCTGTTGTAATGGCTGGATGAACCCCCATCTTAATGGCATAGTTTTCTGCTGGAAGACCAAATGCATCCCATCCCATTGGATGAATGAGGTAGTATCCCTGCAGCATTTTGTATCTGCTCCATACATCACTGATTACATATCCTCTCCAGTGTCCAACATGAAGACCACTTCCTGATGGATATGGGAACATATCAAGACAGTAATATTTTGGCTTTGTGCCGTCATTTACGTTGATTGGATTTTCTTCCCAATTCTTGCGCCATTTCTGTTCAATGGCTTTATGATTATAAGATGCCATAATCATTTCCTCCTTGTATGAGTCATCTTTTTATTGATTAAAGGGTCAAATAGTTTGACAATCCATTATCCAACTTCTTAACCTATTTAGTATATATCAGGTTTTATTGTAATGTCAACGAAAAATACCACAAAAAACGGCAGCTCCTCCTCATAAGAAACCGCCGTTTTTTCCTTTATCTACTCTATGTAAGCTAGAATTAGCAAGCCTTTTTCTCGCTTAAGTATTCTTCAATATGAGATACTGCTTTTCCTTCATCTTCGCCTTCTGCCACGATGGTAATCTCCTCACCTGCTGCCAGTCCTAAAGACATCATTCCCATAATACTCTTTGCGTTGATCTTCTTTGTACCGCTTTCTACATAAATGTGGCTTTCATACTGGCTTGCAATCTGAACCAGTAATGCCACTGGTCTTGCTTCTAACCCGGATGCTAAATTAATTGTCATAGTCTTTGTAATCATCTAAATAACCTCCTTTTAACGGCAAGTTACACCTCATTCTTGCCTCTGAGCTTCTCAGCTATTTCACTCAATCTTCTTAATCTATGGTTGACGCCAGATTTGCCCACTGGCGGATTAAGCATAGTTCCCAATTCTTTCAATGCTTTGTCTGGATATTTCAGTCGTAGTTCTGCTGTTGCAAGAAGGTTTGGTGTAAGATCACCAAATCCACCTGCTTCCTTGATATACTGAATATCCTCAATCTGTTTTTGTGCTGCTGTCACAGTTTTATTAATATTGGCCGCCTCACAGTTTACCCGACGATTTACGGAATTTCTCATATCCTTCAAAATTCGGATATTTTCCAATTTCATCAACGCCACTGGGGCTTCCATAATATTCAAAGTATCCACGATACTGGAACTCTCTTTCAAATAGACCACATAGGCCTTTTTTCGTAAAATTATCTTTGCATCCAATCCAAATTCCTGCATGGTCTTTTGGATTTGTTCTGCTTTCTCTTCTCCATTACAAACAATCTCAAAATGATAGTTCTTCTCCGGATCACTCATAGAACCGGCACACAAAAAGGCTCCTCGAAGAAAGGCTCGCTTGCAGCAATTTCTCTGCAATACACTGCGGCTCCACACGACGGTATCATCTATGACATTGCCGTACTCATCCATCATCTTCGCCGCTTTTAATAGGCGCTGGGCATCCTCATGATTGCTGATTGCTACCCGATAGATTCTGGTTTTCTTCAGATATTCCCCATTTTTCACTGCGATAACGGCTTTTGCCTGAAAAGTCTTTCTCACTAAGGAGTAGATTTTTCTTGCCACTGTCACATTCTCTGTCTGTACAATAATGGAGTAGTGATCATTTTCATCAATGCGGATCCTTCCGCATAAATACAAGATAGCGGTAATCTCTGCTATCTGGCAATGACGAGCCGGAGCAATCTTTTTACAGAGCTCCTTTTTTACCTCACCTGAAAATGACATGGCAACTCCTTTCATTTATCCATTACATTGCCTTTGTGATGGCATCTTTTTCGATATCTCTGTGTTCCAACCGCAGACTGTAAGGCAGTTCTGACAACTGTTCATACAGCTTGTTGGCCATAGTTACAGAGCGATGTTTGCCGCCGGTACATCCCACAGCCACAACCAATCGATATTTTCCTTCTTTTATGTAGTTTGGAATCAAAAATCCCAACATATCTGTCAGCTTGTGTAAAAATTCTCCCGCCTCTGGGGCATTCATCACATAGTCTTGAATCTCTTTCTCATTTCCCGTAAGGGGTTTCAGTTCTGGGATATAATAGGGATTTGGAAGGAATCGAACATCAAACACCAAATCAGCATCATTGGGAATGCCATATTTGAAACCAAAGGAAAGTAATGTCACGTTGAAATTACTGTACTCCGCATTCTGTACAAATATCTTATCCAATTCCGCCTTCAGCTCTCTCGTTAAGAGCTTCGTGGTGTCGATGATATAGTGTGCTCGTTCTTTGATAAAGCCCACCATCTTCCGCTCCTTGATGATTCCCGTCTCCACTCGTCCATCCTTCACCAAAGGATGGCTTCTTCTTGTCTCCTTGTACCTTTTGATCAAAGTGACATTATCTGCATCCAGGAAAAGAATCTCATAAGGAAATCCTTCCTGATCCAAAAGATCCAGTTCATCCGCCAGACGATGGATATTCTCTCCACTTCTGGCATCTACGCTGACAGCCACCTTCTCCACGTCGATGGTCTTGTCCTCTGCAATTCTTGTAAATTCACGAAGCAACGGCAACGGCAGATTGTCCACGCAAAAATATCCCGCATCCTCCAACATTTTGAGGGCAATACTTTTTCCTGCACCTGACATTCCTGATACAATTACAAATCTCACCTTTTACGCCTCGTCTTTCGTTTTTACTGTCATAGGTTCCATTTCATCCAGTGGTTCAAATTCCCCTATCATTTTTACTTCCGTTTGAAGAGTGATCTTCAGATCACCGGAATCCTGATATACTTTTTCTTGCACCTGACGGATCAAGCTCTGCATATCCTTCGCTGTGGCATCTTTGTAGTTGATCAAAAATCCACTGTGCTTTTCAGATACCATAGCGCCGCCCACATAGGCTCCCTTTAATCCGCTGTCCTGTACCAGTTTTCCTGCGAAATAGCCGGTTGGACGTTTAAAGGTACTTCCAGCACTTGGATACTCCAATGGCTGTTTTGTTCTTCTTGCTAAAGAGTATTCATCCATCTTTCCTTTGATGTCTGTTTTTTCTCCCTTCGCCAATTTTATCTTGGCTCCAAGGACAATCCATCCCTCCTCCGGTACCTTGCTGTGTCGGTAGGAAAGTTCCAATTCCTCCGCTGGAATTTCTCTCATAGAACCATCTGGACAGAGCACCTGCACCTGTTCCAAAACATCCTTCATCTCACCACCATAGGCACCTGCATTCATAGTGATGGCTCCTCCCAGTGTCCCTGGAATGCCTGCGGCAAATTCAAATCCGGTAAGTCCCGCTTCATATGCCTTCTGTGCAATCTTCGCCAGAGAATCTCCCGCCTTAGCGAAAATGGTCTCTCCTTCTATCTCAATAGAAGAAAATGCTCTTCCAATCTGTATCACCAGACCACGGATTCCTCTGTCTCCTACCAAAAGGTTGCTGCCATTTCCAATGACGTAGACATCCTTTCCCGCTTCCTTTGCTGCGCGGAAAAGGCCCGCCACCTGTTCCCCATTCTCTGGGGTAACAAACCAGTCTGCCGGACCGCCAATTCGAAATGTCGTATGATTTTTCATCGGTTCCTGTTCATGGATCTGCTGCGCTGCAACAATTTCCGTCAGTTTTTCATAAAAGTTATCTTTCATCCTTAACTCCTGTTATC
>CAYLUV010000001.1:0-11071 GCA_964386955.1 uncultured Lachnospiraceae bacterium | reverse complement strand
TATCTATATTAAATGATGGCACAAATTTTTACAATGTGAAAAACAACGAAAAAATCTATGCCATCCTCGACTCATTACTAAAAAATTAACAAACTTCCCGACTTTTTCAGATATCATCCCCCAAAAAGCCCATTTTATACTTTTCAAATAACAGATTATGCTTCGCTCAATGCCAATTTTGCACCGCCATAAATGCCGGCGTCATTTCCCAATGTGGCAAGAACAAATTTAGTCTTTTTGAGATCACCAAATACATTGTCCACATAATATTTCTGAAGTGTGTCAGTAAGAATCGTACCAGCCTTGGATACGCCGCCGCCGATGATAAAGCATTCCGGATCGCATACACAGGAAATATAAGAAAGTCCCAGTGCCAGAATCTCGCACACTTCTTCCACAATAATCTTTGCGATACGGTCGCCATTTTTGGCAGCATCAAAAACATCCTTAGCAGAGACATAGGATCTGCCGCGAAGTACAGAATTCCCCTTTTCTCTTGCCAAAATTCTTCTTGCCATGCGGGCTACACCAGTGGCAGAGGCATACTGTTCCAGACAGCCTCTCTTGCCGCAGCCGCAGACTTCCTTTTCATGCATATTCATCTTCATATGACCAATCTCGCCCCCAAATCCTGAGGTGCCGGATACAATCTTACCGTCTACGATAATGCCGCCGCCAACGCCGGTTCCCAAAGTTACCATAACCGTATTGGAGGCACCTTTTCCGCCGCCCTGCCATGCTTCTCCAAGGGCTGCTATATTGGCATCGTTGGATGGATATACTGGAAATCCTGTCAATGCTTCCATCTCTTTTTTGACTTCCACATGTCCCCAGCCTAAGTTTACACAGCTGTGTACGGAGCCATCGGGCTGAATCGCACCGGGAACACCCATGCCGATTCCCTTTACATCGTTGCCGGAAATGCCTTCCTTCTTCAGATGTTCCAAAATAGTAGAGGCAATATCTGTTAAGATAAATTTGCCGCCTTCCTGCTTTCTGGTTTTAATCTCCCATTTTGTTACGATCTGTGCATCTTCTGTAAAAATCCCAAGCTTAACGGTGGTTCCACCAAGATCTACTCCAACTGCGTATTTCATGTTATATCCTCCTTCGATCGTTCCCTGCCTATACAAGGAAAGAAGTCTTATTTTTGTAAATTACCTGTTACTTTATCATATAATTCCTGGGCTGCATTATATCCCATCTTCTTCGCTCTGAAGTTGATGGCGGCTGTCTCTACGATCACCGCAACATTTCTTCCCGGACGAATTGGAATAGAATGGCATACCACCTGATTTCCCAAAAATTCTGTATATTTCTCTTCCAGTCCCATTCTGTCAAAGTTTGTGTTCTTATCCCACTCTACCAGTTCCACCACCAGGTCAATGCTCTGACGCACTTTTACACTCTCCACACCGAATACGGTCTTCACATCAATGATGCCGATTCCTCGAAGTTCAATGAGATGTCTTGTAAGCTCCGGTGAAGTTCCCATCAAAAGATCATCACTAAATTTGCGAATCTCCACCGCATCGTCAGAAACAAGACGGTGTCCACGCTTAATCAGCTCCAAAGCTGCCTCACTTTTACCGATGCCGCTCTCTCCCATGATCAAAACACCTTCGCCGTATACGTCAACAAGTACACCGTGAATGGTGATACATGGCGCATTCTCCTCCCGCAGCCAACGCATAACGTCACTGGAGAAATCTGCGGTACTTCGATCCGTGCCAAGCACAGGAACGTGGTATAATTTTGCAATCTTAACTAGTCTCTCACAAGGCTCTAAACCTCGACAAAAAACAAGACATGGCACATTTCTTGAAAATAGTTCAGAATACACAGACTCTGCCACATCATCGTCTATCAGTGTCTTCATGTATGCATATTCTACATTACCAATTAGCTGGATACGCTCTGCATCAAAATGATCAAAAAATCCCGCCAACTGAAGGGCTGGTCGATTCACATCATTTTGTGAGATCATAATGCCATCTGTTGTAATGTCCGGTGTGAAACTTTTCAGTTTCATTCTGTCAACGAATTTGGTCAGTGAAACTTTTCCCATGATACCATCTCTCCTTTTTATCTGTATAAGCCCGTAAGCCACATTATTTTATCATAGATGTTATGTTTTTGTCTAGATGCCAGACCCCTTGATATTAGCGAAAAAATCGATAAATTTCCACTGCCACATTCTCCGTAATACCGTCTACCTGAGTCAGTTCCTCCACAGAAGCCTGTTTAATCTTTTCAATATCTTTAAAATGTGCCATCAGCGCCTTTCTTCGCTCCGGCCCAACCCCACGGATATCATCCAGAATCGACTTAATCTGATTCTTTCCACGGAGATTTTTGTGATACTCGATGGCAAAGCGATGGGCTTCATCCTGCAGGCGGGTAATCATATGAAATGCTTCACTTCCCTTTGGAAACATAATTTCTTCATTATTGAAATAGAGTCCTCTGGTTCTATGATGATCGTCCTTTACCATACCACAGACTGGAATACTAAGTTGCAGACTTTCCAGCACTTTTAATGCCACATTCACCTGGCCTTTTCCACCATCCATCATAATCACATCTGGAAATTTGGTAAAGCTGTCGTACTCGTCCTGCTGTCCTCCCCGCTCTGCCAGAACCCGTTTTCCATGCTGGAATCGTCTCGTTAAAACTTCTTCCATAGAACGATAGTCATCCGGTCCCGTCACCGTCTTCATTTTAAATTTTCTATAATCTCTTGTCTTTTTCTTGCCATCCTCGAACACCACCATGGAGGCAACATTACCAAACCCACTGGTATTAGAAATATCAAAGGCTTCCAATCGGTGCAAATCTGGTATTCCCAAAAGTTCTGAAAGTTCCCGCATTGCTCCAAGTGTTTTCTTCTCTTCCCGCTTGATGCGCTCGCTGTCTTGAATCAGAACCGTGGAGGCATTTTTGTACGCCAATTCCATCAAACTGTGACGTTTTCCTTTTTTGGGCACCACAATAGAGACTTTTCTTCCCTTTCGTTCCGACAGCCACTTGGTAATGACCTCTTCCTCCTGTACCGGGTACTGGACAATGATTTCCTTTGGAAGATATGGTGTTCCCGCATAGAGCTGTTTTACAAAGGCTGTCATAATTTCTTCCATGGTGGAATCTTCTACCCCTGTCATGTGATATTTCTCTCTTCCTAACAGTTTGCCGCCGCGAATCGAAAAGACTGCCGCCACAGCTTCTTCCCTCGCCTTGGCAACGGCAATTACGTCCTGATCTTCCTGATCACTCTGGTTGATGTTTTGTCGCTCACTAATTTGTTTTACATCAGCAATCAAATCCCGATACTCCGCCGCCAGTTCAAATTCCAATTCCTGGGAGGCATCCATCATTTTTTTCTCCAGCTGCTGTACCACCTCGCCATAATTTCCCTTCAAAAAGTCCAAAGCTCTTTTCATGGCAACGCCGTACTCTTCCTTGGAGATATATCCTTGGCAAGGTGCCTTACACTGCTTCATATGATAATAAAGGCAGGGTCTTTCCCTGCCTATATCCTTTGGAAGTCTTCGATTGCAGGAACGCACTTGAAAAATCTTTCTCGCCAATTCTATGGTAGATTTCACCGCTGCAGAACTGGTATAAGGACCAAAATACTTTGCCTTGTCCCTTTTTATGGTACGGGCAAATAAAATCCTTGGAAAATCCTCATTTACCGTCACCTTGATATAAGGATAACTCTTATCATCCTTCAACATGGTGTTATATTTTGGTCGATGTTCCTTGATCAGATTGCACTCCAATACCAGCGCCTCTAATTCTGACCCAGTGATAATATACTCAAACCATGCGATCTGAGATACCATCTTTTGGATTTTCGCTGTCTGATTTCGACTGCTTTGAAAATATTGGCGCACTCGATTTTTTAAAACAATCGCTTTTCCTACATATATAATCTCATCATTTTTATCATGCATGAGATAAACTCCCGGTTTGTCCGGGAGTTTCTTCAATTCTTCCTGTATATTAAACATTTTCTTTTCCTGTTTCCTCTTGTGCAGGGGTTACATGCTCTGTTTCTTCTTGCATAGGATTCACATATTCTGTCTCCTCTGTTGAGTTCACAACAGTTTCCACGTTCCCCTCATCCTCTGATCCAGTTTCTTCTGTGTTTCCTGTAACACGGTTGAATATCTCCATAAACTGTTTTCCAGTGATGGTCTCTTTTTCAATCAGGAATGCAGAGATTTCATCCAATGCTGGAATATTCTCTCTCATTAGGGTAAGGGCCTTATCATAGGCTTCCTTTAATACCTTCATAACTTCCTCATCGACTCTGGCTGCCGTCTGGTCAGAACAATTCATAACAGTTCTTCCATCCAGATACATATTTTCCACAGATTCCAAGCCGATCAATCCAAAGGTATCAGACATACCATATCGGGTGATCATGGAACGTGCCAGGTTCGTTGCTCTCTCAATATCATTGGAAGCACCGGTGGTAACGGATTCAAATTTAACTTCCTCCGCTGCACGTCCACCAAAGAATGTTACCAGCTCAGCCAGCATCTCATCCTTGTTCATCAAGTATTTTTCTTCTTCCGGCACCTGCATGGTGTATCCCAAAGCACCCATGGTTCTCGGAACGATTGTAATTTTTTGTACTGGTTCTGTATGCTTTTGCAGTGCAATGGCAAGAGCATGACCTACCTCATGATAAGCAACAATTCGTTTCTCTTCCTTGCTTAAAATGCGGTCCTTCTTCTCCTTACCTGCAATAACAACTTCCACAGCTTCAAAAAGATCTGCCTGGGATACCGCTTTTCTTCCAGCCTTTACTGCCGCCAAAGCAGCCTCGTTTACCATATTGGCAAGGTCAGAACCAACGGCACCGCTGGTTGCAAGGGCGATTTCTTCAAAATCTACGGTCTCATCCATGTTGACACCCTTTGCATGTACCTTCAAGGTTTCCACTCGTCCCTTTAAGTCTGGGCGTTCCACGATAACCCTTCTATCAAAACGACCTGGACGAAGCAGCGCTTTATCCAGCACTTCCGGACGGTTAGTAGCTGCAAGGATCACAAGACCCTTGGAAGTATCAAATCCATCCATCTCTGCCAGCAACTGGTTCAGAGTCTGTTCTCTCTCATCATTGCCGCCTCCATATCTGGAATCACGGCTCTTACCGATGGCATCTATCTCATCAATAAAGATAATACATGGTGCTACCGCCTGTGCCTGTTTAAATAAATCTCTCACTCGAGAAGCACCTACACCCACAAACATCTCCACGAAATCAGAACCAGAAAGAGAGAAAAATGGTACATTGGCCTCTCCAGCCACTGCCTTCGCTAACAGTGTTTTACCCGTTCCCGGAGGTCCCACAAGAAGTGCCCCCTTCGGAAGTTTCGCTCCAATCTCCAGATATTTTGCAGGATTATGAAGAAAATCCACCATTTCTGTCAAGGATTCCTTTGCCTCATCCTGTCCTGCTACATCTGCAAAGGTAACTCCCGTTTTTTTCTCCATATATACTTTGGCATTGCTTTTTCCGACGCCACCCATCATGCCGCCTTTTCCTCTCATAAGGAAGAAAAAGAGTCCGTACACAATAACAAATGGCAATACATAAGCTCCAAGGAAAGAGAGAATGGTAGAACTGCCGCTCTCTTCCGGTGCCTCATAAGTCTCCAGTTTTCCTTCGTCCTTTGCTTCCTGCAGACGATTGATCAAATCCACATCTCCCACGCGAATAGCGTAATATGTGGTCTTAATCACAGGATTTTCCTGCTGTTTTGGTTCTACCAGAACACGATCTGACTTTAATGTAACCGCTTTAATCTGTCCATTGTTCAGCATCTCCACAAATTCACTGTATTGAATCTTTTCCTGATTTCCCTTCTGAATCTTATCCACAACGCCGTTAAACATAAAGGTAAATGCCAAACTGATTACCAATATAATAAGCAGAGGTTTAAAATTCTTCGGATTTGGTTTATTTTTTTTGTCTTTGTTCTCGTTCATTCTGCCCTCCTAGTCAATCCTTCCCCAGATTCCACTGGGAACCACAGCTTTTCGCCGCATATTAAGTATTATAATTAGTCAGTTATGCAAAATCAAGATACACTTTCCATCAAAATTCTGAATTATTTGTGATTAAACTAATAAAACCACCGTCCAAAACAGAAAAAGGCGAATACCTTCTTTCATATAGAAGATATTCGCCTATTTTTATATTCTTTCGATCATTGCCACTGCGTCATCTAAGTAGATTTCTTCCAAATCTTCTACGGTACCATTGTCACAGGCACTTGCCACACGGCTGTCAATTGGAAGCTGTCCAATTACTGGAAGACTGTGTTTTTCTGCAATCTCCATAATATGGCTTTCGCCGAATACACTAATCTTCTTGCCGCAGTCCGGGCATGGAAGATAGCTATAGTTTTCTACCAAACCAAGAATTGGAATATTCATCATCTTTGCCATGTTTACAGCTTTTTCTACGATCATTCCTACTAATTCTTGTGGAGATGTCACGATCACAATGCCATCCAATGGAAGGGACTGATATACTGTCAGAGGTACATCCCCTGTTCCTGGAGGCATATCCACGAACATATACTCAATATTCTGCCAATAAGTCTCACTCCAAAACTGTTTGATTACACCGCCAAGTACTGGACCTCTCCAAAGAACAGGATCTGTGTCATTGTCCAGAAGAAGATTGATGGAAACTACATCAATGCCTGTCTTTGTAGTTGCCGGTACGAAAAGTCCTTCTGGTGTTCCATATAAGCAATCCTTCAAACCGAAGGCTCTTGGAATGGATGGACCTGTGATATCTGCATCTAAAATCGCTGTTTTATAACCAGCACGATTCATTCCTGTTGCAAGAAGAGAAGTAACGGTGGATTTACCTACACCGCCTTTTCCACTTACTACCCCAATTACTTTCTTTACAGATGAATTTCTGTGAAGTTTTGCTATCATATCGCGGTCTGCACAATCCTGTCCGCAGCTTCCGCAATCGTGATTACAATCTGCCATAGTATAACCCTCCTAATATCTCATCTTATATGATAGAGTACCAATTCTAACATCTTAGTATTCTGTCTCTACCATATTAAAGTTAAAACCGTAACTTATAGTATAGCAGAAAACATAATTTGTCGCAACGAAAGAAACAAAAAAGCTATCTTTTCTCATTTTATTTCTTTCCAAACAGGGAAAATCTTTTTTTCTTCACGCGAACAGAGTTACGGAACAAGTCCTCAAACTTTTCCTGTGTCATAGTAAATGGATAATTGGCCAGTTTTTTCTCATTGGACATCATACCGTTAATGTAACGCTTTAACTCTTCCTCTGTGATTGTCACTTCTTCAAATAGACTGTCAATATATTTTGCAAAGGCCTTCCAGTTTTTAAAGCCCAAAAGAGTAAGCAAGCGTTTTACCTGATCTTTATCCTCGAACATATCTAAAAATGCCGGGAGGAAAATACCTACTGCATTTCCATGTGGAAGTTCCTTTTCATAAGTAAGATAATAACTCATACCATGTGGAAGACTGGTACCCGTGTGAGTGATAGACATACCCGCAATGGTGGACGCCAACATAAAAGTCTGGGCATCGGAATCAGAAATTGGTTCGTCGGATAACAACACATTCTTGACACTTCCCCAAAGCTGCAGACCATATTCTGTACACATGCGATTATATACATTGGTCTTTGTGTTTAAATAGCTCTCAATCAAGTGTGCCAAAGCATCAATGGCAGTGCACACAAAAACCTCTCTGGATGCAAAAGCAAGATAGGTGTAATCAACCAAGGATACCGTTGGATAAACTCGATGACTAATGCTCTGTTTTGTCTTATGACTGTGGCGAGTGAGAATCGCCCAAGGCGTCGTCTCTGAGCCCGTACCAGCTGTCGTTGGTACTTCCACCACCGGAAGCATCGGTACTGGACGTGACTCATAGAGTAAAGAGGCATCTTCCGATGGATTTGCTGCCATAACAGCTACCGCCTTGGCTGCATCCATCGGAGAACCACCGCCAATACCGATTACAAAATCCACATGTTCTTCCAATCCAAGCTGTGTCGCCTTCATAACACACTCTACAGATGGATTTTCCTCCACTTCATCAAAAATCACATACATCACGCCTTCTGCTGAAAGGGCGTTAGTCACATCCTTTAAGGAACCATTCTTTTTGGAAGAATTTCGTCCTGTCACAATCAATGCCTTTGTTCCAAGAGCCGCCATTTCTTTCCCATGGTTTTTGACACTATTTTTTTCTACATAAACCTTCGTAGGCAGATAAAATTCCATATACAATTACTCCTTTTCTTTTGTATGAAAAACCTGCAATTTTTTTGACTACAGGTATACATTTCCTCTCGTACAACTGTGTATATTATAGGGGATACCAATTTTTTTTACAAGGCGTTTTAGAAGAATCGAAAAACTATGGATGGAAATTTAGATATTTTTCTAAAGTTTTTTGACAATTCATTTTCTGCTTTTCAAAAATACGTTAAAAACTTTAGCGCATTAACGCGAAAATTGTGCATTTTTATCAAAAATAGGTAGTACCTCGGTGATTTTTGCCATTTTCTGGGCTTCTTGACATCTGAAAATGGTATGCTAAAATAGCAATTGTTCAAGGAATTTGAACAAAACTTGCGAAGCAGACTAGAATACGACACACAAAGCAGACTAATCGACGACACAACATCAAACTAACAAAACGACTAGAATGCGGCTAATGAGACGACTAGAACGATGACTAATGAAAGACAGCAGGGAAGAAACGACTAATCCATTTTGTTTCCCACAAAAAATTAATTTGAATTTTTGGAGTTATTATATGCAAATATAATAACTTTTTTTTGAACAAAAAACGAAAAACTCCAGGCAAATGAGGAAGCAGCCTGGAGTTTTCTTTGTTTGTTAGAAAAAAAGGTATTTGGTTTTATCTATTCCCTGGATGGGAACATGGTTTTATCTTATCTTCCTATAAGGAAAGATATCGCGATCTTAGCAATCTGCTTTCCAAATTCCATGGAGATTGCAGTATTCATAAACTGCGACTGGTTCATCGGATTCAGATAATACAAATTCTGCCTTTGGAGAAACGCCCGGCTGTAAATACTTGATTGCCAGTCCTTCTTTGGATTCTAAAGCAATCCACTCAATATAGTGTACATCTGCCATTGGATGTTCTACACTTCCTACCTGTACACGAACTACTTTACCGTCTACTTCCACTGCAGGAACGTGCTTCTCTGCTGCACCATCGGATACACCTGGAATCAGCTCTTCCATGTTCTGTCCACAACACTTCACTGGTACACCAGCTTCATGAACCTTCATAATAATATTTCCACAATGTGCGCATCTGTAAAATTTAACTGCCATAATAATTTCTCCTTTCCAATTCCACTCTTTTATAAATCAGTAATAATTACTGTTATTGTTTATGTTTGTATCATATCAAATGATACAGCTACTGTCAACCTTTTTTTCAAAAAAAGAGGCATACCATAAGATATGCCCCTTTTCTTTTTATTCTATTCAATTACGCAGTGTAACTCTTCCTCTACATGGAGATTCTGATTATTCACCCTGTGCAAGTTTTACGAATTTTTCGTATTTAGCTTTTGCTTCTGCTTCTGCTTTTGCAAATAATTCTTTTGCTCTTTCTGGGTTCTGACGAGCAAGAGAGTTGTAACGAACTTCGTTCTTGATGAATTCCTGATATTCCATTGTAGGAGCTTTAGAATCTAATGTGAATGGATTCTTTCCTTCTGCTGCTAACATTGGGTTGTATCTGAATAAGTTCCAGTATCCGGATTCAACAGCTTTCTTCTCTTCTGTCATAGCGCCCTTCATACCGCCCTTGATACCATGGTTGATACATGGAGCGTAAGCGATGATTAAGGATGGTCCTGGATAAGCTTCAGCTTCTGCTAATGCTTTTACAGTCTGGTTGTAGTCAGCACCCATAGCAATCTGTGCTACGTAGATGTAACCATAGCTCATAGCGATAGAAGCAAGGTCTTTCTTCTTCACTTCTTTACCGTTTGCTGCGAACTGAGCGATTGCACCTGTTGGTGTAGATTTGGAAGCCTGTCCACCTGTGTTGGAGTAAACTTCTGTATCGAATACCATAACGTTAACGTCTTCATTCTGAGCTAATACGTGATCAACTCCGCCGTATCCGATATCGTAAGCCCATCCGTCACCACCGAAGATCCACTGGGATTTCTTAGCTAACATATCAGCGTCTTTTAAGATTACTTTTGCATCATCGCATCCACATGCTTCTAATGCAGCTACTAATGTCTTAGTTGCTTCTGCATTTGCTGCGCTGTTGTCATATGTTTCCATGTAACCAGCGATTGCTGCTTTAACTTCTTCTTTTTCTGTTTTTTCAGCTAATGCTTCTAATTTAGTCTTTAAGGAACCTCTTAATGCTTTCTGAGCCATGAACATACCAAAACCGAATTCAGCATTGTCTTCGAATAAGGAGTTCGCCCAAGCAGGTCCGTGTCCTTCTTTGTTTACTGTATATGGTGTAGATGGAGAAGAACCAGCCCAGATAGATGTACAACCTGTAGCGTTGGCGATCATCATTCTTTCACCACATAACTGTGTGATTAATTTTGCGTAAGGTGTTTCACCACAACCAGCACAAGCTCCGGAGAACTCAAGTAATGGCTGTTTGAACTGAGAACCTTTTACAGAGTTTGCTTTGAACTTATCAAAGATATCTTCTTTGATGTCTAATTCCTGACCATAGTCATAAACTGCCTGTTCAGCCATCTGAGTTTCAAGTGGCTGCATGGAGAGTGCTTTTGCACCTTTCTTACCAGGACAAACGTTTACACAAGATCCACATCCTGTACAGTCAAGTACAGTTGTTGTCATAACGAATTTGTACTGTGGCATACCTGTCATTGGAAGGGATTTTGTTCCTTCTGGAGCAGCTGCTAATTCTTCTTCTGTCATCGCGATTGGACGGATAACTGCATGAGGACATACATAAGAACAGAAGTTACACTGGATACAGTTGTCTGGGTTCCACAT